>JANXZI010000546.1 GCA_025355595.1 Spartobacteria bacterium | reverse complement strand
CACTCGGACGTCAGCTTGCAAACGAACCCCTCTCGATTTCCGGGTATGTTCCGCGGGACGCGGAACACGGCAGGCGGGACGCCCGCGCTACCCGAGGCACACCATCCCGCTTTCGATCCGTTCATTGGGGGACGCACGACTGAAAAAATTTGCGGCTTCATTTCGCGACCTCCGTTTTTTCAAGTTCGAGCGCCATCGCCTTCAGCGCGTGATGCAAAATGTAGCCCACATTTCCCACCGTAAGCCCGGTGCGCCCGGCGATTTCCTTGTACGAAAGGTCCTCGTGAAATCGCAGCTCGATCAGTTCGCGGCTCCGCGCGTCGAGCGTCTCCAGCACGAGGCGCACGAGGCCGATTCCCTCCCAGCGCGCGATTTGCTCATCCGGCATTGGCTGCGAATCGGCGGTGTCATTCGCAGGCGCATCCTCGCCTGCGCGATCATCCACGAGCACGATGCGGCTCGCGCGGCGCTGGTGATCCACGGCGAGATTGTGCACCGTGCGGTAGAGCCACGGCTGCGGCGTGCGGACCTGATGGAATTGCGTGTGGAGTTTCATAAAGGCGTCCTGCACGACGTCCTCCGCGACCGCGAAATCACCGGTGAGCCTGCGCGCATACGCGAGCAGCGGCGACTCCAAGGCGGCGAAGACCTGCTCGATCGTCGCCCAGTCCGGCGGGGATGCGCTGGCTTCCTCCGGCGCACTCATCGCCATATCGGGGGGTGTGGCGAAATCATGCACGGAGCATCACGCAGTCTGAGTTTCGTGGCGAGTCGGGAGACATCGTTCGGCCATGAGACGGATGGCGGCGGGGGTTTCTTAGAAAATGCTCAGGGCTGCGAAGTGCGTACGCTGAAACCCCGGCAGTCGCCGCGCTTGTAAAAGCGCGGGCCGTTTATCCCGCCGAACGGTTCCGTGAGCGGCCCAGGGACTGTGGAAAAAGTCTGCGTGCTGCGGGAAAACAGCCGTACTGGCTGTGAGGGCAAGCGGGCCTCCGGCCTGCCGCTCCCGGAGACGACAGGCTGGAAGCCGTGCGCTCAGTCACGCGCCGGAGACTTTTTTCACAGCCTCAACGATTGCGCGGTCATCGTCGCCATTCTCCCGGACGACTTGGAGAAACTGCGGCAGCGTCATGCCTCGCTCGTGGAGAAAGGGTCTGTCACCGGCGCAGCCGTACATGAGGTCGGGGTTCATCTCGCCGCGCAGTTTGATGCGCGCCTTGGCAATGAGCCGTGGCAGCCATGCGATGCCGTCCACCGTGGCGGACTTCGCGGGAAGTTCCTCCATCGGCACGACGCGACCGCTCGGCTTGCCATGCATCATATTCAGAAAATACTCGCGGCGGATCGCGGTCACGCCGAGCACGGTCTCAAAGTCGAAATCACCGTAGTCGAGAAAGTCGTCCACGAAATCGAACAGTTCTTGCGCCGTGCAGCCGATGCCCGCGAGGAAGGCCGTGTCCTTCGCGTCAAACATCGTCTTTGCGGAATTGCGTCCGGTCTTCCACGCCGCGATTCCGCGGTGCCACACGTTTTGAAATTCGGATTTCCAGTCGTCGCTCATTTGCCCGCGAGAATACCGCGCGCGCCGCGCCGCGCAATGCCGTGGTGGCGACCACCTCCCTGCGCAGTGCTCGCGCATTTGCAAACCCGCGCTACGCTGCGCCCATGCTTCCGTGGTTCCAAGACCGTTTCCCGCTTTACCTCGCCCCGATGGCGGGGATCACTGACACAAATTTCCGCCAGCTCTGCAAGGGCTACGGCGCGGATGTGATGGTGTCGGAGTTCGTTTCGGCCGAGGGGATTTTCCGGAAAAATGAGCGCACGATGGAATACCTCGACTTCGAGGAATCCGAACGCCCGCTCGGCGTTCAGCTCTTCGGCGGCGACCCTGATCATCTCGCCGAGGCCGCGAAGATCGTGATGGACTGGAAGCGGCCCGATTTTCTCGACATCAATTTCGGCTGCCCGGTGAACAAGATCGTGAGCAAGAACGGGGGCTCCTCGATCCTGCGCGACTGCCCGCTACTCGAGCGGATCGCCAGCGCGATCGTCAAGGCCGTCGCCCCGCATCCCGTGACGGCGAAGATCCGCATCGGCTGGAGCGCAGAGACGATCAATGCCACGACCACCGCGCGCATCCTGGAGGATTGCGGCATCCGTGCCATCGCCGTGCATGGCCGCACCAAGGAGCAGGGCTACAGCGGCGAGGCGGATTGGAATGTGATCGCACAGGTCGCGGAAAGCGTGCGCATCCCGGTGATCGGGAATGGCGACATCGCCACCGCGTACGACGTGGAGCGTCGGAAAAATTCAACGCGCATCGCGGGCATCATGATCGGGCGCGCGGCGATGCAGCATCCGTGGATCTTTCGCGAGATCCGGCATTACCTCGACACCGGCACGCACCTTCCCCCGCCCCCGCTCACGGAAATGTGGGCGCACATCCGCCGACACTGCGCGATGGAGATCGCGCGCCAGGGCAGCGAACTGCACGCGATGCAATCCATGCGCACGCAGCTCATGGCCTACTCGCGCGGCATGCCCGGCGCGCGGCAGCTCCGCGAGAAATACGCGCACGTCGCCTCGCTCGCGCAACTCGACGACATCGCCGCAGAAAACATGGCGCAGAATGCCGCCGGCCCGCAGCTCTGCAATGTAGGATAGGCATCCATGTAGGATAGGCATCCTTGCCTGTTCGAGAGCGGCGAACGACTACGGGAGGGTCTCGCGTAATCCGAAAACTTCTCCGGTCTGTGCGCACCGTGGGACAGGCAGGAAGCCTGCCCTACCTTACCTGCCGCAACTCCGCGCCCATCAAGCGGCGGCTACTTCGTCGCGCCGTTCGCGCTGCCGTTGAGCTGGAGATACGTGTAGCCCTTCAGCGCGCGCTCGTAGCTGTTCAGCATCCGGATCGCCTCTGCAGGCTTCAGCCGGTCGCTGCGGATGGCCGCGTCCACCTGCGCCTTCATCTTGCGGTTCAGCTCGGCCTCGTCCCATTGCGTCATGTTCAGGACATTCGCGATGGTGCTGCCCTCGATCGTTTCCTCAATGTACCAGCCGCACTCCTCGTCGTCATCGAGGTAGATGTGCACCTCGTTCACACGGCCAAAGAGGTTGTGGAAGTCGCCCATGATGTCCTGATACGCCCCCATGAGG
Source organism: Spartobacteria bacterium (assembly GCA_025355595.1). Lineage (GTDB taxonomy): Bacteria > Verrucomicrobiota > Verrucomicrobiia > Chthoniobacterales > Chthoniobacteraceae > SXWH01. The sequence goes on along the minus strand of JANXZI010000546.1, from coordinate 152 downwards.
AAGAAGCCGATGTAGTACGGCACGCCCGCCTGAATGCGATGCAGCGGCAGCGTCTCGCGCACGTCCTGGAGGTCAATGAACTTGCTCACCTTGCCGTCCGAGTCGCAGGTGATGTCCACGAGCGTGGCCTCGCGATCCGGCTCCTCGCCGAG
>JANXZI010000545.1 GCA_025355595.1 Spartobacteria bacterium | reverse complement strand
GCCGATGGTGATGAAAGCATTCGCCACGAGAAGCGATGCGCCGACGGGCACGGCGAGGCGCATTTTTCCAAGCAGCTCGATGCCGAAAAATGCGAGCAGGACGTGCAGCCCGAATGTGCCGAAAAAATACTGCGCGCCGGGCGGGATGCGGAGCGCGTTGAAGAGGACGAACTGCACGGCGAGGCACGCGAGCGCGAGTGTGGCGAGCAGGTCGAACGGCTGCGGTTCGAGACGCGCACGCAGCGCGCGCAGGGTGACTTTCACGCGCAGTGCAGCGGCGACGATGCCGAGCCAGATGATGGGATAGATGAGCCGCGAGAGCCACATCGCGGAGGTGACGAGCCACGCGGCTCCTTCGGGGCGCGCGACGGTTGTGGCGTAGTCGAAGCCGGTGAGCAGGTTTCCGCCGAGGAAAATGCCGAGCGCGGATTGCAGGCGCGGGACGGGGTTCGGGTACTGCACATTCCCGCCGTGCGTGATGCGCCAGTGGATGACGCCGATGACCGCGCCGATGTAGAGGAAGTGCAGGATGAAAAGCACCGCGCCCGTGCGCCACATCGCGACGCGGTCGGCGCGGAAATCGGCGCGATGTTTCCAGAAAAGATACGCGGCGATCGGCACGGCGAGCGGGAGCGCCTGCGGGTGATTGATCGGCAGGAGCACGGTGCAGATGGCGCAGAGTCGCAGCGACCAGCGGCGCTTTGTTTTCAAAAAATCCGCGAGGGCTGCGAGGACGAGCGCGCTGAGCGGGATCGTGAAGCTGGCGTCCCACAGGATGCGGTGAAAGGCGACGATATTGGGCGCGATGAGAATCGCGGCGGCAAACCACGCGCGCATCCCGAGGGTGCGGGCGAGCCAGATGAGGCCGATGCTCGTGAGCGAGGCGCAGAGGAGCCCGCGGAGCACGACGAGCGTGAGCGGGTCGTGCGTGATGCAGAGCAGTGCCTGGTAGATTTGCGTGGGCACCGGGCCGTACGGGACGCCGAAATTTCCGAACAGCCCCGTGTGCGCGGGCAGGTGATCCTGATTGAAGTAGAAGGCGTTTGCGATGAGGCGCGGCTCGTCAATCAGCCACGAGACATCGCCCGGTCGGAAGACGACCGGGAGCAGTGCGGCGAGCGCGAGCAGCCAGGGCAGAAGGGAGCGGAGAGACTTGGTGATACGAATGGGGATACGCAGGAGGCGCGGCGGCGGCAAGGAGCGGCGACATTCCTGTCGCCGAGTGTGCGTTGTGCCGGAGGCGCACACTTCATGGAAAGGCGGCTTGTGTGGCGCATGATCACCGTCACGCGATGCGGCCAAAAGTGGGTGCGCTCCGGCGCGGTTGAAGACGGCGACAGGAATGTCGCCGCTCCTTGCGCGGCATTCCGCGGTTGCGTGCCCGCGCTTCGCCCGCTTTTCTGCGCGGCCTATGCAATCATCCCTTTTCGATCTCACAAATGAAGTCGCTGTCGTCATCGGCGCGACGGGTGTCCTCGGGGGCGCGTTGGCGGATGGCCTCGCGGCGGCAGGCGCAAAGATCGCGGTGCTCGGTCGCAATGCGGAGCGCGGGCAGGCGCGCGTGAAGGCGATCCGCGCGGCGGGCGGGACGGCGGAATTTTTTGCGGCGGATGCGATGGACAAGGCGAGCTTGCACGACGCGCACGAGGCGGTGGTCGCATTGCTCGGTGCGCCGGCGATCCTCGTGAACGCGGCGGGCGGGAATGATCCGAAGGTGACGGTGACTCCCGAGCGTCCCATCGAGGCGATCACGATCGAGGACTGGCGCATGAATTTCGACATGAACCTCGTCGCGGGTGTGCTGCTGCCGAGCCAGGAGTTTGGCCCAGCGATGTGCGCGCGAGGGAAGGGGAGTATCATCAATATTGCGAGCGCAAGCGCGCGTATCCCGCTGTCGCGCGTGGTCGCTTATTCGGCGAGCAAGGCGGCGGTGCTGAGTCTCACGATGTTCCTAGCGCGCGAGTGGGCGACGAAGGGGGTGCGGGTGAATTCGATCACGCCGGGATTTTTTCCCGCGGAGCAAAATCGGAAGCTGCTCTTCAACGAGGACGGCTCGCCCACGCCGCGCACGCAGGCGATCTGGGGACACACGCCGATGAAGCGCTTCGGCGAAAGCCATGAGCTAATCGGCGCGGCGGTTTTCCTCGCGGCACACAAGGCGTCGAGTTTCGTGACCGGCGCGGATCTTGTCGTGGACGGCGGCTATCTCTCGCAGACGATCTAGATGCGCAACAGCGTGTGCCGTCAGTGGTGAAACGCCTGCCACACGGCGTGGACGCAAAGTGTGATGAGCAGGCCGGTGATGCCGATGATCGTCTCGGTGATCGTCCAGGTGCGCAGCGTCTGGTTCACGGTGAGGCCGAGGCAGTCCTTCACGATCCAGAACCCACCGTCGTTCAGATGCGAGAGGAAGAGCGAGCCGCAGCCGATGGCGATGATGAGCAGCTCGATGTTTGTGCCGGGATAATTGTGCATGAGCGGCGCGAGGATGCCCGCGGCGGTGATGATGCTCACGGTCGCGCTGCCCGTGCTCACGCGGATGAATGCGGCGATGAGCCAGCCGAAAAGCAAAATAGGAAGCCCGAGCCAGGCGGCAAAATTTCCCATCGCAGAGGCGACGCCCGAGTAGCGCAGGACTGCCGCGAAGCCGCCGCCGCCGCCGACGACGAGCAGCGTCATGCCGACGGAGGCGATGCTTTGCTCCGTGAATTTCAAGACCTGCGCCGCGGAATATCCGCAGCGGGTGCCGAGCGACCATGCGGCGAAGAGGACGGACGAGAGCAGCGCGACGGTCGAGTGGCCGACGAATTTTGCGGCCATGCCGAGCTTGCTGTCATCCGGCAGCGTGAGGCGCGCGAGCGTGTCGAGCAGCATCAGGAAGATCGGCAGCATGATGGAAAAAAGCGTGAGCCCGAATGGCGGCGGACGGAAACCGGGGATGCTGTCGCGGTTTCCCGTGACGGGCATCGGCGGCGCGTCGGCGCTCACGAGACGCACGGCGCGGCGCGCGAAAATCGGGCCGGCGATGAAGGCGGTGGGCAGTCCGATGATGAAGCCCCACATGAGCACCATGCCCATGTTCGGCTTCAGCTCCTTGAATGCGGCCATGGCGGCGACGGGGCCGGGGTGCGGCGGCATGAGGCCGTGCATCACGCTGAGGCCGGAGATGAGCGGGATGGCGAGCATGAGGAAGGGCTGCTTCGACTCATGCGTGAGCGTGATGAGGACGGGCAGCAGCAGCACGAGACCGACGGCCATCCAGGTCGGCAGGCCGACGACGATGGCGAGCGCCATGATGCACCACCCGACGCGCTTCGGGCCGAAGATTTCCGTGAACCGCCGCGCGATGACTTCCGCGCCGCCGCTCTCGGCGAGCAATTTTCCGAGCATCGTGCCGAGGCCGATGATCGCGGCGATGCTGCCGAGCGTCGCGCCGAGTCCGCTGGTGAAAAAATCGAGGATGTCGAGTGCCCGCACTTGCTCGCCGATTTTGATCGTGGCCTTCGGGTCAGCCTCCTTCACGCCGAGGCACACCGCGCCGCCGCCGACGAGCAGCGAGGCGAGCGCGAGCGCGATGAATGCGTTCACCTTGAAGCGCGTGACGAGCACGACAAGCAGCACGACGGACGCGAGGGCGAGGGTGATAAGTGTCCAGTCCTGGGTGGTCATGGGCGGGAAAAAATGGTGGGTGGCCAATGGCGGGCGGCAGGGCCAGCATTCCGAGTTCCGAGTTCTGAGTTCTGAGTTCCAAGTTTTTGAACGCTTAACTTGGAACTTGGAACTCTTAACTTGGAATTGTGAGCGGTAATCATTATTCGAGGGGCAGTTGGTCAGCCTGACGAGCGCTGCATTGAAAAAATGCCCCTCAGCGCAGCTCGAAGATCGCTTCGATTTCCACGGCGATGTTGCCGGGGAGCGGGCCCATGCCGACGGCGCTGCGCGCGCCGATGCCGTTCTCGGGGCCCCAGATTTCGGCGAAGAGTTCGGAGCAGCCGTTGATCACTTTCGGGTGATCGTAAAAGTCGGGCGCGGTGTTCACCATGCCGAGGACTTTGATGAGGCGCGCGACGCGGTCGAGGCTGCCGAGTTCCGAACGCAGCGTGGCGAGGATCGCGAGGCCAACCTGGCGTGCGGCGGCTTTCCCGGCTTCGAGATCGAGATCGCGTCCGACGACGCCCGTGATCACCGTTTTGTCCGAGCGCAGCGGGCCGTGGCCGGAGACGTAGGCGAGGTTGCCGGTGAGGACGAGCGGCTTATAAACGGCGACGGGTTTTGGCGCGGGCGGGAGTTCGAGGCGAAGTTCGGCGAGGCGCTGTTCGGGAGTCATGCGCGCGGAGCGTAGGGAAACGAGCGTGCGAGTCACTCCGTTTTGCATGCAGAGAGCGGTGGAAAATGTAGGACAGGCTTCCAGCCTGTCCCGGCTGCAACCAAGGCAGATGGATTACCGTTCCGGCGGACGGCAAGCCGGGTGTCCAAACCGTGCAGGGCGGTTTCGATTTTTGTTTGCAGTGCTTCCATTCGGAAAAGGCTGGAAGCCTGTTCTACATTGCTGCGGCGCTCGTCTGGACTGCGGCGCAGTCCGCCTCGCTGAGGGTGATTTTTGCAGCGGCGATGTTTTCTTCGAGGTGCGCGATTACCGTGGTGCCGGGGATGACGATGATATTCGGTGAGCGGTGCAGCAGCCATGCGAGCGCGACTTGCGCGGATGTCGCGCCGAGGCGTGCAGCGGTCGCGGCGAGCGGACTTTCCGCGGAGGTGAGCGGGGCGTTGCGCTCGAAGGGTTGTGCGCCGAGCGGGCCGTAGGGGAGGAATGCAATGCCGTGGCTTTCGCAGAGTGCGAGCACGTCGTCGGCACCGCGCTCGCGGAGGTTGTAGCGGTTTTGCACGGAGACGATGGGGACGATGGCGCGGGCTTCCTCGATCTGCGCGACGGTGACGTTCGACAGTCCGACGTGGCGGATTTTTCCATCGGCGCGCAGGGCGGCGAGCGTGCCGACGGAATCGGCGAAGGGCATCTTCGGATCGGGGCGGTGAAGCTGGTAGAGGTCGTGTCGCTCGGTGCGCAGGCGGCGCAGGCTGTCCTCGCACGCGCGGCGGAGATTTTCCGGGCGTCCGTCGGGGAAGACGTTCGTAGGTGATGTTTTGGTGACGCCGCCTTTCGTCGTGATGACGAGTCCTGTGCGATACGGATGCAGCGCCGAGGTGATGATTTCCTCGTTGTTTCCAGGGCCGTAGGCTTCGGCGGTGTCGAAGAAATTCACGCCGAGTTCGGCGGCGCGGCGGAGGAGTTTTTCGCCTGCGGGCCAGTCGGCGAAAGGGCCGAAATTTCCGGGCTGTCCGCAGAGCCGCATCGCGCCGTAGCCGATGCGATGCACGGGGAGATCGCCGCCGAGATGGAAGGTCAGTGGATTCACCATGCCCGTGTATCCGCGGACCGGGCGGCGTGTCAGCCGAAGATCAGCTTCCGCACCCGGACGGCGTGGCACGCGCTCACGACGGCGACGACGCGCTCGTGGCGGGTCTCGGCGCTCGGGCGGAGGACGACGGAATCCTCGGGCGAATTCCGCATCGCTCTGGCGAGGAATTCGCGGAGCTTTGTGAGTTCAATTTCGCTTCCGGCGGAGAGCACGGTGCCGTTCACGCTCACGTTTCCGGCGGGGTCAATGTCCACGAAGATCGAGATCGGCGGCTCGCCGGGGGAGGCGGTGCCAGGCACGGGGACGGTGAGCATTTTTTCGCGGATGCCTGCGCACGCCATGAAGAAGATGAGGAGGACGAAAATGACGTCCACCATCGGCGCGATTTGGAATCCGAAGTCGCCGCTGTCGCCGTGGTGGGTCGCTGACATCGGAGGAAGTTCGGGGGTGATTTTTCGCCGCAGCGAGTGGTCAGCCGAAGCTGAGCTTCTTCACACGCGCGAGGCGGCAGGCGTTGAGGACATCCACTACGCGCTCGTGCCGTGCTTCCAAATTTGGCCGGATGATGACGGGATCATCGGGCGAATTTTTTGCCGCGGCCGTGAGGAATTCCTCAAGTGACTTGAGGTCGCGATCCTTCGGGCTGGCGGATTTCTGCTCATTGTTCACGAAGACATTTCCCTGCGCATCCACGTCCACCAGAATGGGTGTCGTGATGGGCTTTTCAGGGGTCGAGCCGGGGCTGGGCAGCCCGATCTCGAAGAAGCCCTCTTTGATTTGCTGTCCTGCGCTTGCCATGAAAAACAGCAGCAGCACGAAAACCACGTCCACCATGGGCGCAATTTGAAATCCGAAATCTCCGCTTTCTCCTCCTCCTCCTCCGGCCATTGTGTGTGTTCCTTTCTGGTTTGGGGTTAGGGTTTCTGCTTCTCCATCTCCTTGTCCACGGCACTGAAGGTGACGGTCGGCACGCCGGCCTGTCCCATGGCGACCATGATAGAGCGGACGTACTGGTATTTCGCGCTCTTGTCGGCGCGGATGATCACCCGGAGCTCGGGGTTGATCTCCTTTTTCCGCTTGATGAGATCCTGGAGCACGCTGGGCTCGATGTGCTTTTCATCCACGATGATGGCTCCGGTGCCGGAGAGCTCGTTCCATGTGAGGTTGAGCATCAGTTCGCTTTTCTTGTTTTTGTCGGTCGGCTCCTTTGCTTCCTTGGCGACGGGGAGGACGACCTCCTTGTTCACCTGGAGCACCTGCTCGGTGGCGATGGACATGAAGAACACGAGCAGCACGAGGAGAATGTCGATCATCGGGGCGATCTGAAATTCCGGATCCTCCTCGGGCAGGACGCGCGTGGCGGCCTTGGACTGCTGGGCGTGTGTCTTGTGGGCCATGGGCTTTTACCAGCTCAGGACGGAACCGCAGTGCGGGCAGGGGGTCTGGCCGACGGTGACATTGCCCGCGCAGACGGGGCAACTCGCAGCGGCCGCGCCCGCGGGTGCGCCACCGGCGGGGCGCGCCATCTGCGGGACTCCGGCGGCGGCGAAATTTTCCCCGACCTGCATGCCGGCGAGCTCGTCGTAGGGCACGTCGGTGATGAGGGTGTTCACGATGTCGTCGGCGTGGACGATGGAGGCCTGCGACATGTTGCGGAAAATATAGTAGGCGACGAATGCGGGGATCGCGATGAAGAGGCCGCTCGCGGTGGCGAGGAGCACTTCGGAGATTTTGCCGGCGAGTTCCTTGGGGTTGCCCATGCCGGAGGCGCCGAGGACGGAGAAGGCGCCCATCATTCCGATGACGGTGCCGAGCAGGCCGATCATCGGCGAGACGACGCCGATGACGGAGAGGTAGCTGTTTTTCGTGCGGAGCAGCGTGGCCTCGCGCAGGCCGTGCTCGGAGAGGCCGCCCTCGACGGCTTCCTTGCCGCGACCGATGCGGCCGAGCCCGGCGCGGAGGACGTTCGCGAGATAGTTCTTGTTCGCATTGCAGGTCTCCCATGCCTCCTGGTAGTTGCCCGAGCTGATGAGCTGGCGGAGGCTGTCCACGAGCGGCGGCGGCGCGAGCTTGGCCTTCTGCATCATGATCGCGAGCTGGATGATGAGCGTGACCATGATCACCGAGGTGGCGAGCAGGCAGATCCACACGAAGACGACCATCGCGCCGCCGTGCCAGATTTGTTTGATGATGCTTTCGTCCGACGCGGCGGCATTCGCTGCGGTGAGCGCGATGAGGAGCGGAGTCAGGACGAACGGGAGGAGACGGCGGATTTGGTTTTTGAGCATGGTGAAAAAAGTGTCGGTTCTGCGCGGGGTGTTTTTGTTACGGTGTCGTAATGCCTTTCTTGCGGAGGGCGTCAATCTGCTTCTCCGCGTCACTCACGACGGCACGTTCCTGATAGAAGATTGCGACGGTGCGGCAATAATTTTCCATCGCTTCGGGAAGTTTTCCTTCCGTCTCGGCGATTTTCCCGAGGACGTAGTAAGCCTGCCCGTAGATCTGACTCTCGGCGCGCGTGACGATTTTTTTCGTGAGCGCGTCCTTCACGAGCGGTTCCGCGATGCCGCGGGCCTCGGCGAGATTCCCGCGCTCGGCGGCGATGCGCGCCTTGCCGATACTTGCCGCGACGGCCCCGGCACCCGGATAGACGCGCTGGAATTCATTGAACGCCGCCTCCGCCTCCGGGAGCTTGCCGAGGTTTACGTAAATGTTGCCGACCATCTGTGTGGCCTCGCTCGCCCAGGCGGTGGGCAGGCCCTTGTAGCGATCGGCGATGCCCTTGATCAGCAGCAGCGCCTTGTCCTGTTCGCCCTTGTCGATCGCCTCGCGGCCCAGTGCAAAGTCCGGCGGCGCGGCCTTTCTGATCTCCTGGATTTGCGCGAGGTCGTAGGCGATCTCGCCCTGCGAATTTTTCACGGTGACCTTCGTGCCGCGCACGCTCACGATCAGCACATTCACGAGCTGCTGCGCCTGCGCGCCTGCACCCTGGGGTTTCAAAATCACGGAGTCCGTGCCGGCGGCCACCGGAGCCTGCGCGAACGCCGCACGCGGTGCAGCGAGCGGCGCGCTGGCGACGATGATTGCAGAAAGAAGTTGCAGGGCTGGGAATGGGAAACGTAGCTTCATGGGCTTTGTCTTCTGGCAGGGGGACTGTGCGAAAGCTACGCAACTCCGCCGGAAAGAGGCAACACACTTCCGCAGCTTTTTCAAAAAACAATGGTCAACATCCTCCGCAGATTCAGTCAGCCGCTCATGGTTTTCTTCACCGTGCTCATCATCGTCGCATTCGCCGGATGGGGGCCGGGCGCGGGCGGCCGATCAGGGAAGAGCGCACCGAGGGCGGTGATCCATGGCAAGCGCGTGACCGAGGAGACGTTTCACCAGGAGGGGCGCGTGCTGCTTATCCATGCGCGGCTCGGCGGTGCGTATTCGCAGCTCATCGACCCCGCGGCCGCCGCCGAGAAGCAGCGTGAGATGCAGCGGAATTTCCGCGAGGGGCGCTTTGTGATGCCCGAGCAGAAGATCACGTCCGAGGGCGTGGAGAACTCACTGCTTTTCGAGAGCGAGGCGGAGGCGCTCGGCATCACGGCCTCGCAGCAGGAGATCCAGGAGCAGCTCGCGCGCACCTTCACCGGGCCGGAAGGGAAATTCGACGCGCACCAGTTCGACATGGTCGTGAAACAATTGCTGATGCCCGAGGGATTCAACGAGGGGCAGATCGCGAAATTCATCTCGTCCGATGTGCGTGCGATGAAGATCGCGACGCTGCTCGCCTCGACGATCCCGCCCACGCCCGCGGAGATCAAAGCCGAATACATCCGCGAGCGGCTCACGACGGAAGCGTCGTACGTCGTGCTGAAGTCGGAGGATTTCCGCGCGGCGCAGAAGGTCACGGAGGACGACATCAAGAAGCGCTACGAGGAGCGGAAGGGGCAGTTGAAGTCCCCCGAAAAGCGTAAGGTGCGTTTTGCCGCATTCGTCCTGCCGCTCACGCCCGCGCTGAAACCGGAAGACGAGGCGAAGAAGACCGACGAGCAGAAGGATGCCGAGGAAAAGGTGAAGAATACGAAGCTCCAGGAACTCGCGTTCAAGGCGTATGATTTCGCGAGTGCATTGCAAAAGGGAGGCAAGGATTTTGACGCTGCCGCGAAGGAAGCCGGCGCCACGGTCGGCGAGACGGCGGAATTTTTCACCAGCGACGCGGCTCCGGCGGAACTCGAAGGCTCGCTCGCGGCGGTGGACGCCGCATTCGCGCTCACGAAGGAGAAGGCGTACAGCGCGCACATCGTGCTTGCGAAGGGCACCTACGTCCTCGCGCTCAAGGAAGTCCAGCCGCCCGAGACGCTCCC
>JANXZI010000508.1 GCA_025355595.1 Spartobacteria bacterium | reverse complement strand
GTTCGAATCCCGCTGCTGGCTCCACGGCGTCGCCGGAAGCGCGAATTGCGCAACCGGCGCGCCGCTGCCATGGTTCGTGCTGAAATACCAAGAACACTCTCCAGCCGATGTCCCGCATTCTCATCGTCCTCGCGCTCCTGTGCGGCTGCCTCCAGCCGGCCCCCTGCGCGGACTGGAAGGTGGTGAAGTCTGACGGGCGCGACTACCTGACGATGGACAACATCGCGGAATTCTACGGCCTCAGTGCGGTGCGCCGGAAGGACCGGGAGGCAACCGCGACATCCGGCGTGCGCACCGTCCGCGCGGCGATCGGATCGCCGGATTTCTTCATCAATAATCTCAAGTTCATCCTCAGCTATCCCGCGATCGAGAACGAGGGGAAGGTGTGCATCTCGCGTCTCGATCTCGTGAAACTCATCGAGCCCGTCATGCGCCCGAGCCGCATCAAGAATGCCGAGCCGATCGACACCGTCGTCCTCGATGCCGGTCACGGCGGGCACGACTCCGGAGCGATGAGCATCTACGGGCCGGAAAAGGCGTTCGCGCTCGACGTGGTGCTGCGGGCCAAGGCGCTGATCCAAGCCACGGGCCTGAAAGTCGTGCTCACGCGCAGCGACGACACCTTCGTGACGCTCGACGAACGCGCGCGCATCGCCAGCCAGTACAAGCGCGGCATCTTCATCGCCGTGCATTTTAATTCCGGCGGCTACGGCACCGGCGTCGAATCCTACACACTCGCCCCGCGCGGCGTCCCCTCGATGATGGCCGACGGGCCCGCCGTGTCCGACTTCAACGACTGCCGCGGCAACGCGCGCGACGCGGAAAACATCGCGCTCGCCACCGCCTCGCACGCCGCGCTCGTCGTGAAGACCGGCCTGTTCGATCGCGGCCTGAAGCGCGCGCGCTTCGTGGTCATCCGCAACATCACGATCCCCGGCGTGCTCATTGAGGGCGGCTTCCAGTCGAATCCTTACGATGCAAAATTGATCGCCACCGCCGGTTACCGACAACTGCTCGCGCAGGCGATCCTACAGGCCGTGCAAAACTACCGCCGCGCCGTCGGCAACGAGCAACTCCCAGCCGTCGTGCACACCGACGACTCCGGAAAGCCCGCCAAGCCGGAACCCGAAAAGACCGCCAAGCGCGAGACACCGCCCGGCGCGAAACCCGCGCCGATCACGCCGCCCTCGCCAAACTGAGCGGCGGATCGTGAGGGCGGCGGGTGACATCGCCGTGGCCGGCTGTGTCCTAGTTTGAAGTTTGACGTTAAAAGTTTAGCGTTGAGCCCCGCGCAGCGGCCTTTCGGTTCCTGCCCCCGCGTCCTGCACCGCACCGCGCCTTGGTGCGGGATCAACGTCAAACGTTCAACGCTCAACTTCAAAATCGGCAAGTAGGACACCACCCAGCGGCCATGAGGCTTGCCACGCACCGGCCGCGCGACTCTCATCGCGCTCCATTTTTCCCCGTGAAGAAAACCGCCGTACGCAAACCCACGCCCGCAGAAGCTCCGCGCCCTATCGGCGTTTTCGATTCCGGCATCGGCGGCCTCACCGTCGTCGCCGCGCTCCGCAAGCTGCTGCCCGCCGAGAGCATCTTCTACATCGGCGACACCGCGCGCGTGCCGTACGGCGGCAAGAGCCAGGCCACCATCGAGCGTTACAGCCAGGAACTCTCCGGCCTCCTCCTCGCCGAGCGCGCGAAGCTCATCGTCGTCGCCTGCAACACCGCCAGCGCCCTCGGCGTCCCGCGCCTCCGCGAGACGCTGCGCATCCCCGTCACCGGCGTCATCGAGCCCGGCGCGCAGGCCGCGGTGAAGGCTACGCGCAGCGGAAAAGTCGGCGTCATCGGCACCCGCGCCACCATCGCCAGCCGCGCCTACGAACGCGCCATCGAGGCCCTCGACTCCGAGGTGCGCGTCTTCACCGAGCCCTGCCCGCTCCTCGTTCCGCTCATCGAAGAAGGCTGGCTCGACGACCCCGTCACCGATTCCATCATCGCCCGCTATCTGGAAAAATTGCTGCGCTCCGGCGTGGACACCCTCGTCCTCGGCTGCACGCACTACCCGCTCCTCCGCGAAGCCATCCAGCGCCACACCGGCCCCGATGTCACGCTCGTGGACTCCGCGCAAAACACCGCCCTCGCCGTGCAAAAACTCCTCCGCCAGCAAAAGCTCGCCGCCCCGCGCGCCAGCGTCGGCAAACTCCAGGTCGCGCTCACCGATCAAAGCAGCGCCTTCCTCCGCGTCGCCGAGCAAGCCCTCGGCCTGCAAGTCGGCGACACCAAGCTGCGCGCGGTGCAGCACGCGGTTGGTTGAGCGGAGCGCCGCGAATGGAGCGCCGTGCGTCCCCGCCGGCCACAGCCAAACGGCGAAGCCGCACTTCAAAACGGCCTTGCGCGCGGGAGCGAAGTGGCCGGCGAGGACGCCAGCGCTCCATTTGCCCTACGCCGCCTTTGCCGCCGCCAGCACAGCTTCCGGGTCGCGGGCAGCCACAGTCAGCAGCACGCGCGCAGCCCGATTTGGCTCGCGACGGCCTTGCTCCCAGCCTTTCAGCGTTCCATCAGCCACTCCGAGGAGCGCGGCAAAATCATGCTGCGAAAGTTTCAGCTTCATCCGCGCCGCGAGCGCCAGCGTTGCTCCGGGCCGCGCCGGGCGCGGCAACACCCGCTTGCGCGGGGTGATCTGGCGGCGGATGAAGCCACCCTTGCCATCGGGCACAATTTCCCACTGGCGCGACGGCGCACGTTCGCCGCGCTCGATTTGCTTCAGCTCAATGACTGCCGCATGGAGGTCACAGAAGAATTTGGAAGGCTTCTTAGTTTTCGAGTTCGTCGTTGATGGTTTTGATTTCATCGGTGGTCAGGTTTTCTTTTTCGTTCTTCGGATAGATTCGGCAGAAAGCAATTAGCCCGTCGGCGACATACCAGTAGTAGATGACGCGCACGCCGCCACGCTTGCCGCGGCCCCTCGCCGCCCACCGCACTTTGCGCAGGCCGCCGCTGCCCTTGATCACCTTTCCCAAGTCGGGCCGTTGGAAAAGTGCGATCTGCAATTCTCCGTAGCTCTCATCGTCGAGCAGGCGGAGCACCTGCTTGGTAAAGTGGAAAAGCTCGTTAAATGTCACGGTGGGGATTGTGCGTCATTGACGCACAGTTGGCAAGCGGCGAGTTGCGTTTACTGACCAAAGCAGCGCCTTCCGCCGAGTCGCCGAGAG
>JANXZI010000481.1 GCA_025355595.1 Spartobacteria bacterium | reverse complement strand
GCTCCGATATTGTCTGGTTCTGGATCGGCCATCACAGCGTGTATGACCGAATCATCGCCGGACGCGGCAAGTAAGCGCAGCGCATGAACGCCCTCGGCAAGCTGCTCTTCATCACCGGCCTCGTGCTGGCGGACGTCGGGGCGGTGATTGGGAAGACGGGCGGGCTCGGCCCGCTCGGGCGGCTGCCGGGCGACATCACGCTTCACAAGGGCAGTTCGACATTCTACTTTCCCATCGTCACCTGCCTGCTCCCCAGCACCATCCTCACCCTCCTCGCGTGGCACATGCGGAAACGCACTGGCAAGACGTGCGGCACATTCCATGTTTGGCGCATAAATATTCTACTGTGGAGGGATGCACCGCGATGCGAGGATGCGCGTTTTCACGTTCGTCCCTTGCCGCTCCTGCACTCCGTGCTGAGGCCGCGCGGCGAATGAAGTGTTGGACTCTGCGGCGTGAGTCCCTTTCCTTCGCTGCGTGCCTGCATCGCTTGAAAATATTGCCGTCTCGATCGTCCGCCGCCTGCGGGACGCGGGCTTTGTCGCTCTCTATGCGGGCGGGTGCGTGCGCGATCAGTTGCTCGGCCATGCGCCGCACGACTACGACATCGCGACGGATGCGCGGCCCGAGCAGGTGCGTCCGCTTTTTCCGCACACGTATGCGGTGGGTGCCCACTTCGGCGTCGTGGTGGTGCATGAGGGCGGGCACGATTTCCAAGTGGCGACTTTCCGCAGCGACCACGCGTATGTGGACGGGCGCAGGCCGGAGGGCGTGACGTTCAGCACGCCGCAGATGGATGCGGAGCGGCGCGACTTTACGATGAACGGGCTCTTCCTCGATCCGCTGAATGGCGGGGTGCTCGACTACGTGAATGGCCGCCGCGACATCGAGGCGCGCATCGTGCGGGCCATCGGCGATCCCGTCGCGCGGTTTCGCGAGGACCGGCTGCGGCTGCTGCGCGCGGTGCGGTTTACGGCGGTGCTCGGGTTTGAAATCGAGCCTGCGACGTGGGCCGCCGTGAAGGAGCACGCGGCGGAAATTCACGACGTGAGCGCGGAGCGCATCCGCGAGGAGCTGGTGAAAATTTTCCTGCACCGCAATCGTGTGCAGGGCTTCGATCTGCTGGTGGAGAGCGGGCTGATGCACGAGGTGCTGCCGGAGATCACGGCGCTGCGCGGGTGCGAGCAGCCGCCGCAATTTCACCCCGAGGGCGACGTCTTCGTCCACACGCGCGCGATGCTCGCGCTGCTGCCGGAGGTGGTCAGCGTGCCGCTGGTCTTCGCCGTGCTCTTCCACGACATCGGCAAGCCCGGCACCTTCGCGGTGGATGAAACGGGGCGCATTCGTTTCAACGGCCACGACAAGCTCGGCGCGGAGATGACCGAGGCGATCATGACGCGGCTGCGTTTCAGTCGCGCGGAGATTGATGCGACGGTGACGGCCGTCGCGAATCACATGGTCTTCAAGGACGTGCAGGACATGCGCGTGGCGAAGCTGAAACGATTCATGGCGCGGCCCGGTTTCGACGGCGAGATGGAGCTGCACCGCGTGGACTGCGTGAGCAGCCACGGCCTCGTGGACAATTACGAATTCGTGCAGCGCAAGCGCGAGGAGTTCGCCGCCGAGCCGCTCATCCCGCCGCCGCTGATCACGGGCGAGGATTTGAAAAAACTCGGGCTGAAGCCGGGGCCGCAGTTCAAGGAAATCCTCGACGCAGTCTCGACGCGCCAGCTCGAAGGCACGCTGCGCACGCACGACGAGGCGCTGGAGTGGGTGCAGGGCGGATGCCCGCCGGAAAAATAGGTCCGCGCTTCAGTTCGCCGCACGCTGATTCGGATCGGAAAAATGAGATTCGTGGCGGCAACGGGCGGTGGATTCCGGCCTCCGCCGGGGGGTCACATCCACTTGATGTCGCGGTGATCGGCGCCGGAGAAAGTCTCCAGGCTGACGAGCAGGGCGCGGAGCTTTTGCACGAAATGGTTGGCTTCATCCCTGAGCGCGGCGGTCGTCCCGGCGCGTGCGGTCATTTCGAGTTTTTTCGCGGCGGCCCATGCGTCGGTCGCGTTGAATGCGCCGACCATTCCCTTGAGTGCATGCGCGGTTTTCGAGACGGCGTCGGCGTTGCCCGCCTGGATGCTCTGGGAAAGTTCATCGAGGAGTCGCGGCGTGTCATTTTCCCGGCACAGGAGGATGACTTCGCGGAGCAGGGCCTTGTCGCCGCCGAGGTTTTCCATGAGCGGTTCGGGGTCAAACGGCAGGGTTGCCGCCTTCGTGCGCAGCGGTGCGGGAGGCTCTTGGACGGGCGCGGCGGGTCTCGCCATGGCGGTGGGTGGCGGTGTTGCGGCTGCGGGCGGTGGCTGCTTCTCCGGTGCCGGAGTCGAGGGTGCCGGAGTCGAGGGTGCGGGGGGGCGCATCCTGATCCCGGAGCCGAGTCCGGACGTCGAGGTTGCGTCGGCCTTTGCGGGAAGAGTGGAGAAGACGGCGGAAGTCGAAGTGCCTGCGGAGGTCTTCGCGCCTTGGACGGCGAGGTAGTCGGCGCCGGCGGAGCGGTCCATGAAGAAACTCTGGATGAGCTGGGCCATGGCGCCGAGGAGTTCGGGCTGTCGGACGGGCTTGGAGACGTAGCCGTCCATGCCGGATTTTACGCATTCGTCGCGGACGCCCTTGAGGACGTTGGCGCTCAGCGCGAGGATCGGCGTGCGTGAGATGCCGCGCATTTTTTCGAGCTTGCGGATGGAGGCGGATGCCTCGAAGCCGCTCATCTTCGGCATCTGGAGATCCATGAGGACGAGGTCGAAGTCCTTTTCCTTGAAGGCGTCCACGGCCTCGGTGCCGTCGTTCGCGAGGGTGACCTTGTGGCCCCAGCCCTCGATGTTGAGCTTTACGAGGCGCTGGTTGACGGCGTTGTCCTCGGCGATGAGCACTTGGAGCTGGCGCTGGGCGGGGACGCTGCCGTTTTTTGGGACGGACATGCCGCCGTCTTTCTTCGGCCCTTCGAGGGCCTTGGCCACGGCCATGCGCAGGGAACGCGCGGTGACGGGCTTGATGAGCGTGGCGCGGATGGCGGCGTGCTGGTAGCGGTCCATCTCGCCGAGGCGGGTGGAGGAGACGAGGAGGACGACGCGCGTGGAGGCGAGCTCGGGGTAGGTGTCGATGGCGGAGGCGAGCTTCACGCCGGGGCTCTCGGGGCGGACGGCGTCGGCGACGAAAAGGTCGTACGGCTTGCCCTGCGCCTTGGCATCGCGGAGCTTGGTGAGCGCGCTGGTCACGTCGCGCACGCTGTGGGCCTCCATTTTCCAAGTGCTGAGGAGTTCGGAGGTGATGCGGAGACTGTTGGGGTGCGCATCCAGGACGAGGACACGGAGGCCGCGGAAATCGCTGACGGTGCGGTCTTCCTGCTGTTCCTCGCCGACGCGGTAGCTGAATTTCGCCGTGAAGCGGAACACGCTTCCGCGGCCCGCTTCGCTCTCCACTTTCACTTCGCCGCCCATGATCTGCACGAGCTGCTGGGTGATGGCGAGGCCGAGCCCGGTGCCGCCGAACCGCCGCGTGGTCGAGTAGTCGGCCTGATTGAACGCCTGGAAGATGCTCCCGACGCGATCGGGCGGGATGCCGATGCCGGTGTCGGTGATGCTGAAGATGAGTTCCGCCTCGCCATTCACCCAGCGCGAGTTTTCCACGCGGACGAGGACTTCGCCGCGCTCGGTGAATTTCAGCGAGTTGCCGACGAGGTTCACGATGACCTGGCGCAGGCGGTGCGGGTCGCCGATGATCATGTCGGGCACTTCGGGGCGGACGTGGAGGAGCAGTTCGAGGCCCTTGTTCTGCGCGCGCGGCGCGAGCGTGGTGACGGTCTCGCCGAGGAGCTCGCGCAGACTGAATTCGGTGCGTTCGAGTTCCAGCTTGCCGGCCTCGATTTTGGAAAAGTCGAGCACGTCGTTCAGGAGGGCGAGCAGCGATTCGGCGCAGGAATTGATCGTCTCGAGATAGTCGCGCTGGCCGGGGGTGAGGTCCGTCTGGAGTGAGAGCTCAGTCATGCCGATGATCCCGTTCACGGGCGTGCGGATCTCGTGGCTCATCACGGCGAGGAATTCGCGCTTGGCGATGTTCGCCTCGCCGGCCTTGAAGGCGAAGGACTTCACCTGCTCGCTCGCCTTCTCCATCTGGTCGTTCATCGTCTGGAGTTCCTTGTTGTTCATCATCAGCCGCTCGCGGTCACGGCGGCTGGCGTCGAGCACGCGGCAGAAGGCGTCGGCGAGATCGCCGATCTCATCGCCGCGCGTGGAGAATGCAAGATCCTGGCGCTTTCCTTCGGCGACAAGGGAGGCCCCGGCGGCGAGTTCGAGGATGGAGCGGGTGGTTCCGCGGATGATCCGAGCGGAGATGAAAATCCCGGCCACGAGCCCGAGGATGCCGGCGATGAGCAGGATGTGGGAACCGTTGTCCGACAGGAGCCCATAGCGGCTGCCGAATCCTGCGGCGGCGATCGCGGCGCTCGGGAGCGCGAGTGCAAGCATCGCGAGCACGAGCCGTTGCCACACGCGGAGGCGCACCCGGAGCGGTTCGGATTGCCCGGCCTCGCCGGTGCGCGCGCTTGCTGCGGGAAGAATCTCGACGGAGGCGGAAGGTTTCTTTCCGCGATGTTTCACCGGATTGGCTTGGGGCTGACTTGGCAGGACTACTGTGGGCACAATTCGCCTGAGAGAGCAGACTGCGCGCCAATTTTGCAGCGATGTGGGAATGCAAATTTCAAAATACAAAGTACAAAATCCAAAGGGGCCGGCTTTGTGTTTTGCATTTTGCATTTTGAATTTTTGCGCGAACGCCCCGAAACATCGCGCTTTGCGATCCGTGCGGCAGCCCATACGGTGTGCGGTTCGCCCACCCATGCCCAATTCTCCTGAAACGCCGGCGACTCCCGGCGCGGTCCTGCTGATCGGAAACTATACGCTCGCCTCGCAGCGCGACGAGGCGGCGAGCCTGCTCGAAGAACTCGGCGAACTCGTGGCGACGCGCGGCCTGCGCATCGCCGGGCGCGAACTCGTGCAGCACCGCGAGATGCACGCGCGCTACCTCATCGGCAGCGGAAAGGCGGAGGAGATCGTTGCTCGTGCGAAGGCGGAGAAGCTCGCGGGCATCATCTTCGATCACGATCTCTCGCCGAGCCAGCAGCGGAACTGGGAGCTACTCGCGGGCCTGCCGGTGCTCGATCGGCAAAAGGTGATCCTGGACATCTTCGGCGCACGCGCACGGACGCGCGAGGCGCGGCTCCAGATCGAACTCGCGCAGCTCGAATATTCGCTGCCGCGGCTCACGCGCGCCTGGAGCCATCTCGGCCAGCAGGGCGGCGGCATCGGCGGACGCGGCGAGGGCGAGAGCCAGCTTGAGCAGGATCGCCGCCGGAGCTGGAAGGCGATGGACAAGCTCAAGGCCGAGCTGAAGGAAATCCGCAGTGCGCGCGCCACGCAGCGCAAGGATCGCCAGCGCACGCCGGTGCCGAATTGCGCGATCGTCGGCTACACGAATTCCGGAAAATCCTCACTGCTCCGGCGGCTCACCGGCGCGGAGGTGCTCGTGGAGGACAAACTTTTTGCGACGCTCGACACGACGACGCGCAAGGTCGCGCTGCCCTCGAAGCAGCCGCTCCTGCTCACGGACACGGTCGGCTTTGTGCGCAAGCTGCCGCACCGCCTCGTCGAGGCGTTCAAGGCGACGCTGGAAGAGGCGGTGCAGGCGGATTTTCTCGTGCATCTCCTCGATGCGAGCGCGCCCGAGGTGATCAAGTTCCACCAGACGACGCTCGACGTGCTGGAGGAACTCGGTGCCGGCGCGCGCCCGACGATCATCGTTTTCAACAAGGTGGACAAGGTCGCCGACCCCGCGGCGATTCACCGGCTGCGCTCGCATTTTCCGGACGCGATTTTCATCTCCGTCCACACGGGCGAGGGGCTCCCGGCGCTGCTGGAAAAAATGACCGAGCTTGCGTCGCCCGGAAACGTCACGCGCGAGCTGCGGATCCCCGCCGCCGAGTCCTGCCTGCTCGCGCGGCTGCACCGCGAGGCGCAGGTGCATGGGATCACGTACGACGGCAGCGATGCGCTGGTGACGGTCACGCTCTCGGAGCGGCTCGCGGCGGAGTGTGCGCGGTTCGCCGCAGCCCCGCCGAAGGCCGCGGGGCGCGGGCGGGCGCGATTTTTTCGCGACACCGGGCGCGAAAGCAGCTACCCAAAACGGCCCGCTGCCAGAACGAAGCGGAACGCCCAATGATCTACGCATGAGTTTCCTCGACCGTTTCAAGCGCAAGCCAAAGCCTGAGCCTGAGCCTGCCGCTGCCCCGGAGCAGAAGAAGGGGCCGTCCGGCGGCGCAAAGGGCGCGGCGAAGCCGCCTGGCATCGGCGAACTGATCCAGCGGAAGGCTCCGCCCCCGGCGGACGGCATCCGGCTGGAACTCGGTGATTTCCTCCACCGCATCCCGGCGCAGCTTCTCCTGCCGGGGCCGCATGATCTGAAGGCCGAGTTGCGCTTCGAGATCCCGGCGCTCTCGGCGCGGATCGCGCAGGGGATCACGATGGTGAACCTGGCGGAAATCTACCGCAGGATTCCGCAGATTTTCCGCTCCGAGGTGCTTGAGGCGGATGGCATCGAGATCCGTTTCCCCTGGCAGAAGATCGCGAAGCTGGTGACGAACGCGAAAGGGAGCGCGGCATCCGACCCAGATTCCGGCGCGCCCTCGGCCCTCGCCGAAAAGCTGCGTGTGAAAAAACCCGCAAAGCCTGGCCCCGGCGGGCAGGCGCCCGTCCCGGCGAGCCGCGTGCTGCCAGGACGCGGCAGCGGACAGCAGGCGGGATCATGGTTCACCCGCACCGGCTCGGACAAGCCGGCCCCGCTGCCGCCGGCGAAGCCCGCTGGCACGGGTGCCGCAAGACCGTCGGCTTCCACGCCGGACGGTGGGCCGTCTGCACCGGCTCCGCTGCGGCTCATCAGGGATACGCTGGCACCGGCACCCGCGAAGGCACCTGTGCCTGAAAAGCCGGCGGCTCCGAAGATTGACCTCCAGCTCAACGAGCTGCCATTGGACGTGCAGCGCCGTGTCGCGACGATGCGTGGCGAATACGAGCGGCAGATCGTGGATCTGGAGGCACAACGCACGGCGCTCGGCGAGGCGCACGATAAGGCCACCGCGGAGTCCGAGGCGCTGCGCAGGAATCTCGATGATGCGATGAACCGCATCGCGGAAGGAAGCACGGCGGTGTCCATCCGCTCGGATCTCGCGACCCGTGCGAACAAGGAACTGGAGGCCAAGCAGCAGGAAATCGATCGGCTGAAGGACAAGGTCGCATTTTTTGAAACCTCGGGAAAATCCGGCCACGCCGGCGCGGGTGTGCCGCGCACGAGGGATCACGACCGCATGGTGGAGGAGCTGAACCGCCGGATCAAGGCCCTCGAGCAGGCGCAGAAGGAGGCGGCGCTGGAACTCGCGCGCGAGAAGGATGCGCGGTCGAAGGCGGAGAAATTCCTCGCGAGCGCGGACAAGAGGCAGGAGCAGACGGCGACCTACATGGAGACCGCCAAGCAGGAGATGCGGAAGGAAATCGAAGGCAGCCTGAAGCTGCGCGAGGGCGACGTGCGCAAGGCGATGAAGGATTTGCAGGACGAGGTGGATGCGCTCCAGGCGCAGAACCGCATCGCCCAGGCAGAGCTCGAGTCTGCGCGCCAGCGTGCGGCGGAAGTCGAGTCGCTGCTCGGGGGAGGCGTGGACTCCAAGGAGGCGGCCGCCGCATTTTTCACGCAGACGATGGAGCGGATGGAGACGGAACTCAGCGAGTACCGCGATCGCCTGAAGCAGCTCGTGAAGGAGCGCGACGCCGCGCGTGCGGACTTGAAGAAGGCCGAGGGTGTCGCCGCGGAGAAGCCTGCCGTGGGGGCGGAGGAACTCGCGGAATCTGAAAAGCGGATGGCGGAATCCGCGGCGCGCATCGTCTCGCTCGAACAGCAGGCGCAGGCGAAGGATGCCGAGATCCGCGAACTCCAGGGCACGATCCACAGCCGCGGCGAGGCGGGTGGCGAGGTGGCTGCGCTGCGCCGGCAGCTCGACGAGCTCCGGGCAAAGCACGCGGAGGGGCAGGCGCAGTTCAGTCGCGAACGCGAGGCGATCATCGCAGAGCGCAAGGAAATTGCCGCGAAGCTGCGCGGGCAGGGGGCTTCGTTCGAGGGGCAGATCAGCGCTCTCGTCGTCGAGCGCGACCGGCTGCGCGCGGAGACGGATGCGGTGAATGTGCGATTCCAGAGCGACGTCACGGGACGCGAGGAGATCACCGCGAAGATCCAAGCGGAGCATGCCGCGGCGATCAATGCGCGCGATGATCTCGCGCGGCAGCTCGCGGCGACGGAGCGCGCGTGCAACCAACTGAAGAAACAGAACGCGAGGCTCTCCTCCGGCGCTCAGGGGCTGCTGGCGGATCCGGGGCTCCAGTCGGAAGTGGACCAGCTTCGCAGCCAGCTCGCGCTCGCGCGTGATGCGGAGAAGGAGGCGGCGGTGGCGCGGCAGGCTGCCGAAGCCGATCTCGCGGAGCTGCAGGCCGGGCACGCCGCCACGCTGGCGGGGCTCGCGGAGCAGCGCACGGCCTCGGAACGGCTCACGGACGAGCTGTCCGGGCTCCAGGCCGAACTCGCGGAATTGCACGGGCATCTCGATGGCGTCACGCGCGGACGTGAGACCGCGGAGGCCGAGATGCAGCGGGTCGCGGCAGCACTTTCACAGCTCGAGGAATCCGCCCAGCGGGAGGCCGCCGCACTCACTGCGGAGCGCGACACCGCGCGCCGGGAGCGGGAAGGCATCGCGGCGCAGCTCGCCGCGGCGCACGCGCACCACGAGACGTTGAGCGGCTCGCTGGACAGCACACGGGAGTCGCTGGCCGCGGAGGTCTCGCAGGCGCACGGACGGATTGCGGAGGGCGATGCCCTCCGCGAGCAGCTCGAGTCGCAGCTCGCCTCCGAGCGGGACGCGCACGCGGCGAAGTTCGCGGGACTCCAGGCGAAGCACGAGGAGGCGACGGGAGCGTTTGCGGCGGAACTTGAAAAGGCACGACAGGAACTCGCGGCCACGTACGCGAAGATCGCCTCGAGCGAGCAGACACTTTCCGTCGCCACGCGTTCGGCGAACCAGGAGCGCACGGCGCTCATGCACGAACGGGCGGAGATCGAGCGTCGTGTCGCGGATCTTCACAAGGCGATGGCGGATGCCGCGCGCCGGGCCGCCGAGCAGGAGAGGGCGCTGCGCGTCGCCTCGGAGGAACTCCAGCAGCGGCTGGCGGCGACGGAGCGCATGCTGGCCGAGGCGAGGAAGTCCGCGGAGTCCGATAATGCCGCACACGCGAAGGCGCACGCGGAACTCGGGGAGCGGCACGGCGCGCTCCAGTCCCACTTTGAAAAGACGCGCGACGAGGCGGACGCGCGCCACGCGTCGCTCACCGATGAGCTGGACGAGGCCCACGGGCGTCTCGCGACGACGATGCATACGCTGGAGGAGACGAAGCGTTCCTCGGATCAGGAAAATTCCGAGCTCTCGCAACTGCGGGACGAGCTGGAGCGGAAGCTGGCCGACGCGGAGGTCGCGCGCGCCGAGGCCATGCATCGTGCGGACGAGGAGCGCGCGCACTTCCACGAGGCGAAGACGGAACTCGAGACGCGCCTCTCGGAGGCGAACCTCGCGCTGGAGGCCGAGCGCCACGCAGCCGAGGCCGTGAAGGTGGAACTCGAACGCCGGCTGGTGGAGATCACCGGCGCGGCGGAGGAGGCCCACCGACTCGCCGCGCACGAGCACGCGGCGCTCTCCGCGGAGCACGCCGCGCTTTCGGCGAAACACGGCGAGCTGCACGGGAGTTTCCAGAGCCTGACGCAGACGCTGGAGGCGACCCGCCACACGGCTGGGGAGGCGCATGGTGCGTTGTCGGCGGAGAAGTCAGAGATCGAGCGGCGGCTGGCGGAGACGGAGCACTTTTTGGCGGAGACGAAGCGGACGTCGGCGGAGGAACACGCGGCACTCTCCGCGGAACACGCGGCGCTCTCGGCGAAACATGGCGAACTGCACGGGAATTTCCACGGCCTCACGCAGACACTGGAGGAGGCGCGCCACGCGGCGAAGGAGGCGCACGGTGTGTTGTCGGCGGAGAAGTCGGAGATCGAGCGGCGGCTCGCGGAGACGGAGC
>JANXZI010000456.1 GCA_025355595.1 Spartobacteria bacterium | reverse complement strand
CGGACGGGTCGGTGTTCATTAACGACTGGTATGACAAGGTGCCGTGCCATCAGCAGCGGGAGTTCACCGACCGCACGAACGGGCGCATCTATAAAGTCACGATGGACTCCGTGAAGCCCGTGCAGGTGGATCTTTCCAAGGCGAGCGAGGCTGAACTCGTGCAATACCAACTGCACGCGAATGACTGGTACGTGCGGCACGCGCGGCGCATCCTGCAGGAGCGCGGACTGAAGCCCGAAGGCACCGCCGCGCTGGAGAAAATCCTTTTTGAAAACGCAGACGACACACGCCAACTCCGCGCGCTCTGGGCGCTGCACTGCGGCGGCACTTTGTCCCAAGCCACGGCGCTCCGCGCGCTGAAGGCGGAGAGTGAATTCGTGCGCGGCTGGGCGATCACGCTGCTGTGTGAAAACAGCAAGCCGAACGCAGCGGCGCTGGCAGAATTTGTGCGTCTCGCGAAGGAAGACAAGAGCCCGCATGTGCGCCTGCGCATGGCGAGCGCCGCGCAGCGAATTCCCATCGCGGATCGCTGGCCCATCCTCACCGCACTCGCCTCGCACGCCGAGGACGCGGGCGACCAAAACCTCCCGCTCATGCTCTGGTACGCCGCCGAGCCCGCCGTCGCAGCCGACACCGCAAAGGCCGCCGAACTGCTCGCAAGCTGCCAGATCCCAAAGGTGCAGGAATTCATCACCCGCCGCATCGCCTCCGGAAAATGAAACGCACGCTCTCCCTTCTCATCGGTCTCGGCTTTGCCGTCACAGCCACCGCGCAGGACAACTCGAAACTCGACGTGCTGGTCGGCGTGCTTGGAAAAATCCAGGCGCCGGGCCGGCAGGCAAGCATCCTCAAGGGCATGCGCGATTCGCTGCAAGGGCAGCGCGGAATCGCGGAGCCGAAAGGCTGGGCGGAGCTTTACCCGAAGCTCAAAGACAGCCCCGACGGGAACGTGCGTGAGCATGCGCAGGCGCTCGGAGTGATCTTCGGCGGCAGCGGCGCACTCGACGAAATGCGCAAGCATCTCGCCGACGTGAACGCCCCGCTCGACGCACGCAGGCAGGCGCTCGATGCGCTCGTTGCCCAGCGCGACGCGGCTTCACTCGATGCGCTGCTCGCACTCGCCGCACAGCCCGGCCCGTTGCGCGAGCCCGCCCTCCGCGGGCTCACGGGCTACGATGATCCGCGTGTGGCGCAAGCGGCGGCGGATGCATTCCAAAAACTCGACAGCACCGAGAAGCGCGCGGCGATGCAGGCGATGCTCGCGCGACCGGGTGGGGCGAAGATTTTCACCGCAGCCATCGAGAGCGGGAAAATCCCGAAAACCGAACTCACCGCGCCCGTCGCGCGGCAGATTCAGGGACTGAAGGACGCGACCCTCGACGCGTGGCTCACGAAGAACTTCGGCGCGGTCTCCGCGCCGAACGAGGACAAGCAGAAGCTCATCGCGAAATACCGGGAGTTTGTGACGACCGACCTCGTGCTCCGTGCCGACGCGCAGCATGGGCGCGCGCTTTTCGCGCAGACGTGCGCGGCGTGCCACACGCTCTTTGGCACCGGCGGGAAAATCGGCCCGGAGCTTCCCGGCTCATTCGAGGATCTCGAATACCTCCTGCAAAACATCCTCGATCCAAATGCGATCATCGGGAAGGACTACCAGCAGACCTTTGTGAAGACGAAGGACGGCCAGATCGTCGCGGGCATCGTCACCGAGGACACCGACCGCGTCATTTCGCTGAAGACGCTCGGCGGCGGTGTCGTCATCGTGCAGCGGGCGGATGTCGCGAGCACCGAACTCAGCCCGCTGAGCATGATGCCCGAGGGCCTGCTCCTGCCGCTGCACGAGCCGGACGTACGCGACCTTTTCGTCTACCTGCGGCAAAAGCAGCAGGTGCCAATGCTCGTCACGGCGGTGAATGCGAACGACTTTTTCAACGGCAGCGACCTGCACAACTGGATCGCCGACACCGGCAAGACGACCGCCGAATCGTGGCGCGCGGAGAACGGCGAAATCGTCGGCATCGGCGGCGCACCCGCACCCGTCGCGCTCACCAGCGAAATGGTCGCGGGCGACTACAAGCTGACCGCGCAGGTGAAGATACGCGGTGACAAAGCCGCAGCGGAATTCGTGGTCTGCGGCGAGCGCGATGCGTCGGGCTTTCACGGCATGACGCTCAGTTTCGGCGGCGCGTCCGCGCTCGCGCTCGTGGACTACCGCGCCGCATCGGAGCCGCTCATCAAGCCCGGCAGCCGCGCGCTCGGCGACGATGCGTGGCACGCGCTGGAGATCATCCGCAAAGACGGGCGCGTGAGCGTGAGCATGGACGGGAAGGTGGAATTCGACACGAAAGACCCACGCCACCGCCGCCGCGTCTCGCCCGCATTTTACGTGCTCGGCGACGGCGCGGAATTGCGCGTGAAGGCCGTGAAAATCGAGGCGCTTTAGCAGCCTGTTGAAAAACCTGAAGCCGCTGGTCATCCTGAGTGTAGCGCCGCGGTGAGGGAAGGCGGCGCGGCACGGAGTCGAAGGATCCCGTGGAATCGTAGATGGCCTCCGAATCCAGCATCCATCAGGCGTAGGGAGAGGATCGTGCCTGACTCCCACGGGATCCTTCGACTGCGCTGCGCCCGACTTTCCGCCTCTGCGCCGCTCAGGATGACTTCACGTTTGGATGTTTTTCAACAGTCTGCCAGGCGGGATTCAGCACGCCCTGCGCAACGCGCGACGGATTGGAATCCTGATGCAGGAGCGCAAAATGATTCTGAAGGTTTAGCCCGAACACGCACCTGCCGGGCTAAATCCCTCGACTACATTTTCTGCGACTCGGGCGGCATCGGCCACGCGGTCACGTGCTCGCGGTGCCGCCGTCGTCCTCATCCTCGATCTCATCCTCGATGCCCTCCTTGATCTGCCGCGAGAGGAACGGGCGCAGGAAACCGTACAGCAGGTAGGTGATGAATATGACCGCGGGCATCCAATGGTAATACATCACCGTGAGACTGATCACCGTGAGGATGGCGATGAACTTCGGCAGGCTGCGCGTCGTGCGCCAGTTGATTGCCTTGAAGCTCGGGTAGCGGAAGCCGCTGAACATCATCCATGAGAGAAACACGAGCAGCGGCGGAAGCACCCATTTCGTGAGGCCGTGCTCGAGCTGACCGTTGTTCAGCCAGAGCATGAAAAGCGTGATGCTCGCGACGAGCCCCGCGGCGGCGGGAATGGGGAAGCCCTTGAAGTCCTTGCCCGCGCCGGGGACTCCGGACGCGGCGATGCAGTTGAACCGCGCGAGCCGCAGCGCGCCGCAGATGAGATAGACGGAGGCGACGAGCCAGCCGAGTTTGTCGAAG
>JANXZI010000442.1 GCA_025355595.1 Spartobacteria bacterium | reverse complement strand
GGCGGGCGCAACCTCCGAGCGCACGGAAATCAAGTACCGGCAGACCGCCTCCGAGTTTCTGGCAAGCCTCGGCACGCGCGCAGAGCTTCCGATCGGCGCGGTCACACCGCGCGACGTTCGCACTTTTCGCGATGCGCTCGCGCGAGCCGGGCACTCGCCCACGACGGTCAACGGCGCATTGAAAATGCTCGCCACGCCCTTCAATGCCGCGCTCCGGCTTGGCTACATCACGGTGAATCCGTGCGCCGGCGTGGAGCCGCTTCGTGATGACACCGACGCCGAAAAGGACGTGTTCACTTCCGGGCAAGTGTCGGCCCTTGTGGACGCGGCGGACGGTGACTGGAAGGGCGTGATTCTCGCGGGCTATTTCACCGGGCTGCGCCTGCGCGATGTGACGGAACTGCGCTGGGAATCTGTGGATTTGAAAGCCGGGATTCTTCGCGTGAAGACCAACAAGACCGGGGCAATGGTCGTTCAGCCCCTTCACCCCGAGTTTGGGGATTGGCTCAAAGCGCAAACCCGCGGCATCGGGAAGGCACCTGTTTTTCCGACGCTCACGGGCAAGAGCGGAGGCGGCAAGAGCGGGCTTTCCTCGATGTTCAAGCGCATCATGGACCGCGCGGGAATCAAAGGCCGCATCCTCCGCCAGCGAGCGGAAGGGAGCGCGGGACGCACGTTGAGCAGCCTTTCGTTTCATTCCCTGCGCCATTCGTTCAACAGTGCTTTGGCGAATGCCGGCGTCGCACAGGAAGTGCGGCAGAAGCTCACGGGGCACGCGAGCGCGCAGATGAATGCGAAATACACCCACCACGAGATGAAACCACTGCGCGAGGCGATGGAGAAACTGCCAGGGCTGAATGTCGGGACGTAGCGCGCCTGCACGGTTCAATTTTACTGCCCCATGAACGCAACAGATATTGAAGAAGGGAAGGAACTGCTCCGCCGGTGCATTCTCGATTTCTCGGGGATCGAGAACGAAGATGGTGTGCTGTGCATCGAATATGAATTGGCAAGAGAGAACGAGATCCTGAGAAAAGCGGTTGCGACGGTCCGGCAGTTCGATAAATTGGTTAAACGGGGTGCCGCCGAAACAGCCCGAGCGGCATACGAAAAGGCGCGGAGCTGTCTGGACAGCGAAAAACTTGGCAATCTGGAAAGAGCTGAAGACCTGCTCTTCGACACAGGCTGGGATTATCTGCGCATGTTTCTGAAGTTTCCAAGCGCGTCTCCGAAGACAGCGGTGAGACAAATCTCCAAGCTCAATCGCCCTGCCCAGAATGGGGGGAAAAAAAGGCCGCGGATCGCGCGCGAACACACAGATCCACCGGTTAAATTTTTTGGTTACGCAAGTCAGAAAAATCTGCGGCACGTCGAGCTTCTTTCGCGCCATCCAGCCACCGCCACACTGCGGCCCTTCGTGTTGGTGCGGGTGGACATAGACCGCGACATAGGCGAGGTTGAGAAATCGTTGAAGCGCATCATTGGCTATCTCCGGCGGAGGTTTGACAATGCAGCGGCGGATACGGGGCAGCCTCGGCGCTTCGATAAACCCGGAAAGCGGCCGGCAGGTATTCTTACCGACGTGGAGGATTTTGGGCGAAGTGTGAATGCGATGCGCCTCTTTGCCGGCGCTGAAAAGCTCGGTCTTCGGGTCAATGAACTCGGAGATTTAATGATGGAAATCGGGTTTGGTAAAAACGGGAAGACACGAAAAGAAACCGGTGAATCCTACGCGGTGCAGAGCGCGCAAAAGGCGCGCAAAAGGTTTCTGAAACTTTTTCACCACCGATTTGGAGAGGATGCGTCGCCATTCACAATTCACAATCCTGTACGCAGTCTCGGCCTGCCCAAAAGACTGTGCGCGGCGCAAAGCTGATTTGCGCGTCGTCAACGGCAAACTCCCGAACCGAATCCCCCCAGCATTCGGTTCGGACATACCCGATGGCGTGTTGAAGTTGTCGTGGCTTTTGTCCCGGCATGTTCAAGACCAAACATGCAAACACGCCCGAACATTCCGTCGCGGGCTCCAGCAAGACGACGGAAAAGCTGACCGGGGCAGCTTCGCGCACCTCGGACGTTGAGTTCGGGACACTCTCTGAATTGAGGAGGGTGTTCGGATTCAGCCGCAGTTCGGCGTACGAATTGGCTGCTGCGGGCGAGATCAAGTTCGTCCGAATCCGCAAGCGGGGATGCGTCCGCGGACGCGTGCTCGTCTGCTTCGATTCCGTGAGAAATTTTCTCGCGCGGTGTGCGGAAGCGGATGCGCGGTTCCGGGCTGCTGAAAGGAATGCCGAATAACACAAACGCCCGCGGCTTTGGGCTCACG
>JANXZI010000429.1 GCA_025355595.1 Spartobacteria bacterium | reverse complement strand
ACCTCTTTGCCGTCGTACGCGAAGACTTCCGTGGTGCCGATGCGGGCACACTTTTCGCACACGGTCTGGAATGGGAACCAGTTTTCGGACCGGTCGGAATTCGAGACTTCCTTATACACGCGGCGCACGGTCGGCGCGGCGCGGAGGATGGTGTCGATCGCCTCGTTGAACTTCCCGCTGCGGTAGATATCGCGCATGCGATACTTTTCCACCTTCACGCCGAGCTCCTCGAAGACCTGGAAAAATTCCGAGATGTAATGCTCGGCCATGTCGCTCGCGGGCGAGCCATCCGGCGGCGGCACGTTGCACAGCGGCTGGCCGAGGAATTGCTCGAAGTGCGCGCCCTTGCCCGCAGGGATTTCATCGAGCGGATCATAGTCGTCCACGCCAAAGAGGTATCGAGCCCCGATGCCATCTTCCTTCAGCGTGCGGAAGATCGCGTCGTGGATGAGCACGCCGCGCATCGCGCCGACATGCACGCGGCCGCTCGGGGTCTTTGAGTCATTGATGATCTGCGGGCCGACACACTTGGCGGCGACTTCTTCGGTCCAAAACATAGGGCCGGGACAGATAGCGGCGAAACGCGGCAAGTCGAGCGAAGCCTTGCGAAACGCCAGCAAGCGCGCCGCAGCGCTACGCCATCGCCACCGCACGCCGCTTGCACGCCCCCGCGGTGCGCAGTTCATCGCAGTGCGCCTCGATGCGCACGACTTTCCCCACCGGCTTGAAGCCCATGCGCTTGCTGATGCAAATCTCCAGCGTGTCCATGTGGACATCCTCGAACTCGAAAATCTTCGTGCAATCGAGGCAGATGAGATGGTTGTGGTTCGGATGATCCACGTAGTTCGGATCGTAGAACATGTGGTCGCGGCCAAAATCCATCTCGCGCAGCATCCCGCTCTCCACGAGCAGCGGCAGTGTGCGATACACCGTCGCGCGCGACACGGACGGATCCACTGTCTTCGCCATGAGCAGCAGATCATCCGCCGTGTAGTGCTCGGTGGTGCTGAAGGCCGCCTCGATGATCGCATCGCGCTGCGAAGTCTTCCGCAGTCCCTTTGACTCGATAAATCCGTAGATGCGCTGGCGAAGGCCGGGGTCCATGTGCCGCGCATCCTGCCGCCTCGCAGCGCCGGAGTCAAATCGCACGCGTCATTTTGCCGCCGGAGGGCCTTTGTCATCACCTCCGCACAAAATCCCGTTGCCAAGCCGGTGCTCCGTGCTATTCCCCGCACCACATTTCACCCGCCATGCCAAACCTTCTCGACTCCAAGCAAATCAAAGCCGCCCTCAAGGATCTCCCCGAGTGGGATCTGGAAAAAAACGCCATCGAGCGCACCTTCGAGTTCGACGACTTCGCGGGCTCGGTGGATTTCGTGAACGGCATCGCCGAACTCGCCGAGGAAAATGATCATCACCCGGACATAGACATCCGCTACGCCAAGGTGAAAGTCATCCTCTCGACCCACAGCAAGGGCGGCCTCACCGAGCTCGACTTTGAAATGGCTGAGCGCATCGGCAACCTCGTGGATGCCTAGCGCGGAGCCGGATCGCGCGTGGAAAATGATTTCCGCGATCATCGTGATCGCGTTCGCCGTCGGCGTCTGCTGGCTCGTGGAAAAGCGGAGTGCGGCACCGCCACCGCCGTCCGTCGTGCTGCCCTACGATCCGCCCAAATGAATGTTGAATTTTGAATTCTGGATTTTGAATGAGCGCCATCCGCGCGCCATTCCCTCGACATCCAAAATTCAAAATTCAAAATTCAAAATTCCCCCGCGTGAACTGGCAGCAACTCCTCTCCGCCGAGCGTCTCGGCCGCAAGAAGCCCGGCCATCGCGAGCCCGCGCGATCGGACTTTCAGCGCGACAGCGACCGCATCATTTTCTCGTCCGCATTCCGACGCCTGCAGGACAAGACGCAGGTCTTCCCGCTCGCGGAAAATGACTTTGCCCGCACGCGCCTCACGCATTCCCTCGAGGTCGCCAGTGTGGGCCGCTCGCTCGGCACGCGCGTCGGCGCGGAAGTCTGCGCACGGCACCCGAAAGATACCGACGGACTGCACGCATCGGACTTCGGCGCGATCGTCCACGCCGCGGCGCTCGGGCACGATCTCGGCAATCCGCCCTTTGGCCACAGCGGCGAGGATGCGATTCAGCACTGGTTCACGAGCGACAGCCCGCACGCGCGCGCCGCACGCAGCGGACTCGCTGAGGCGGAGGTTGCAGACATCGAGCGCTACGAGGGCAATGCGCAGGGCTTCCGAATCCTCACGCGGCTGCAAATGCCGGACAATGCCGGCGGCCTCCAGCTCACGAGCGCGACGCTCGGTGCATTCACGAAATATCCGCACGCCTCGCTCCTCGGCCCTGTGCCTCACACAGGCGCGAGCCTGAAAAAATTCGGCTTCTTCGAGAGCGAACGAGAGCACTTCGCGGAAGTCGCAAACCATTGCGGGCTCATCCACCGCGCGCCGCAATGCTGGGCGCGGCACCCGCTCGCATTCCTCGTCGAGGCCGCGGACGACATCTGCTACCGCCTCGTGGATTTCGAGGACGGCGCGCGCCTCGGCCACCTGAGCTACGAGACGGTGCGCGATGCCTTCCTCGCGATCATCCGCCGGCACCCGCGCGATCTTGACGGCATGTCGTCGAGCAAAGCCGCGCTCGAAATGCTGCGCGCAATGGCCATCGGCGAATGCCTCGCGCAATGCACCGCCGCATTTCTCGACAACGAGGCCGGCCTGCTCGCGGGGAAATTCGACACGCCGCTCACCGAGGCGATCTCCGCCGCACCTGCCCTCGGCGAAATCCAGCAAGTGAGCCGCGCGACCATCTACGCGACCGATCGCGGCGTGCAGATCGAGATCGCCGGCTACGAGGTCCTCGGCGGCCTGCTCGATGTCTTCATGAGCGCCGTGAACGACATCGCCGCGCACGGCGAAAAAATCTCCAACCGCAGCCGCAAACTCGCCAGCCAGCTCCCCGCCGAGTGCGTCCGAGCCGCGCGCGAAGCCGGCCCATACGGGCGCCTCATGCGAATGCTCGATTTCGTGAGCGGCATGACCGACAGCTACGCCGTCGCCCTCTACCGCCGCGTGAAAGGCATCGCGCTGCCCGGCACGTAGCCGCCGAGGTAGCGCCGACGGTTCGTCGGCAGGGAGGATGGGCGAAGGCGGCGGGATAATGCCGCGCTGGAACCGCAGCTCGAATTTCGAACCCGCCTCCGCAGCTCCACCCGCCATATTTCCCGTCACCCGTCATCCCTTCATTCCATCTTCCCTCTCGCCGCGCGGCACGCTGCCCGCTCTAACGGCGCACGCACATGCTCGAATACCTCGTCCAATTTCTCGAACGCCTCCAGCAAACCATCCAAGCGATGGGTGCCCTCGGCATCTTCGCGTTCGCCGGCATCTTCGTCCTCGCGCAGATGTTCATGGTGCCCTGTGCGCCGCTCGGCATGGCCGCCGGAGTGTTCTTCGGTTTCGGCAAATTCGGTTTCTTCAAAGGTTCGCTCAGCCTCATGCTCGGTTGCGCCGTCGGCGCCACGGTCAATTTTCTCATCTCACGCCACCTCGTCCGCGAGCGCGTCGCACGCTGGCTGAGCCAGCATGAAAAATTCCGCCTGATTGACAGAGCCGTCGGACGCGAAGGCTGGAAGATTGTCCTGCTGCTGCGCTTCGTCCCCATCCCGTTCGGCCTCGCGAACTACTGTTACGGCCTCACGCCCATCCGCTTCTGGCCCTACCTCGCGGCGACATGCGTTGCGGTCATCTTGCCAAACAGTCTCTTCGTATGGATCGGCATGTCGCTCCAAGGCGGCCTCGCTGCACTGCACGGCAAAGGGCGGCCCGTGCATCCGATGGAATATGCCCTTCTCGGAATCGGCATCATCGCCGCCGTGCTCGCGCTGCGCTACGTCGCGAAGGTCGCCAAGGCCGCGGTCGCGGCATCCGAAGCCGAGTCACCCTGATCGCGCGGACCGCGAGAGCATGGGGAGCAAAGGCGGCTCCCCTGTGGTTTGCGGCGGCCCACCGCGAACATCGGACGTGGAAATGCGCGCGTTTCAGGACGGCGCCCCGCGCGTGCTTCCGAAAATGACGCCTCTCGTTGCCCGGTGTTCCCGGCGGGTTGCCCGTACTCTCCGCGGCTCCGCCGCGCGCCTCACGGCTTCATCAGCCAAATGATCACCGGGCGCTCGGATGCCTCGACGGCCATGTAGCCCTCGATCTCCTGGCGCACTTCCACCGCTTCCGCTTCGCCTGCGACGAGCGGCATCCGCTCCGCGCGCACCACTCGCAACGGGTCGTTGAAAAGCCGCACGACACGAGGCCCACCGGTCGGCCGCCACACGGCCCACGCGCGCTTTGAAGGATTCGCGCCGTGCGTGAATTCATACGCGTAGCACTCGTCCGCATCGTCGCGATCCACGCGCGCGAAACGGTATTCCCCGAGCGAACGCTGGAGCCACCCGAGCGCGTGGAATGCCGGCTTTGGCTCGAAGTTCCGCGTGATGCCGCTGCTGCCGTGAACGTGCGGCTCGTCGCTATCATTGAAAAAATACAGATGGGCGCGATCCACGCCGAGGCCCGCGAGCAGCAGGAAGGATCGCACCGACCACATCGCCTGCTGCTGCTCGGTGCTGCCCTGCCATTTGGCAAAATCGCCCGTGGCAGGCGGCGGCTTCGTGGAGGCGTCGTAGCCAAATTCCGTCACCCACACTTCCTTCGCCGGCGCGTGCTCGGCCCGCCATTTCAAGACGTGCCCGACGTTCTCCACGAATTTCGTCGCCGGATCCTCGGGATAGCTGCGTCGCCACGTCGGCCACGGCTCGGCCTCGGCGTAGCAATGGATATTCAGGATGTCCCAAAGCGCATCAAGGCCTGCGAGCACATCCACGCTTTTCGAGTAACGTCCGCTCGGGCCGAGATTCGCCGCGCACGTCGCGATGCGCAGCTTCGGATCGCCTGCGCGGAATCCGCGCGCCATCGCCTCGAAAAGTTTGCGATACGTCGCGTCGTCGTACTTGCCCGGCTCGTTGCCGATCTCCGCGGCTTCGATCAGGGCGTCCTTGGCTGATGGGCCGAATGCCTTGGCGAACGCGAGCCCATACGCCTCTGCATCGCGCTCCACATTTTTCCACGCACCGGGCGCGATGTTGTCAAACATCAGCGAGACGTGCGTGCGGTATCCGACCTGCCGCCAGCTTCCGTAGAGCTGCGCCCAGTTCACGCGATTTTTGGCAAAGGGAAAGCTCGTCGCCGCAGAGGTGTCGTCGCCGAAATCCCACTGCATCGGGTGATAGTTCCGCAGCACGCGTGTGATCGGCGCATAGAGAGTCGGCTTGAAATTCACCGTGT
Source organism: Spartobacteria bacterium (assembly GCA_025355595.1). Taxonomy (GTDB): domain Bacteria; phylum Verrucomicrobiota; class Verrucomicrobiia; order Chthoniobacterales; family Chthoniobacteraceae; genus SXWH01. The sequence goes on along the minus strand of JANXZI010000429.1, from coordinate 1,645 downwards.
GGACGTTCAGCCCGATGAAGTCCTTCATCAGCGGACGGAGCTTCGCTTCCTCCGCGCCAATCCCCCAGCCGGACAGGAAGAGCAGACACGGGAGAAAAAATGTGGCGCGCATAGGTGGGATGTTGGATCGCAGCGCGGCGTCCGGCAAGGGGAGTCCCCCGCTGGCAGTGTCCTAGTTTGAGGTTTGACGTTGAACGTTTGACGTTAAGCCCCGCGCAGCGGCCTTGCGGCTTCTGATCCCACGTCCTGGATCGCACTGCGCCTTCGGCGGGACAAACGTCCAACGTTCAACGTTCAACTTCAAACTGGCAAAAGAGCAGGGCTGTGACTGGTGACTTGTGAATGGTTTCGACCGGCGCACCTCCACCAGTCATTTCTCACCAGCCACCAGTCACGCCCGCAGAGCACACCAGCGCGCACCTTCACGCTATCTCGCCCTGACGAAATCCAGCACCGCCGGTCCCACGATTCCGTCCGGGCGGCTGAGCGCGAGGACCATGCGCGCGTGGCTTCCACCGGGGACGGCCACGAGACGGTTGCTCACGCCCTGACTTTCGAGAATGTCGTGAAAGTGCCGGGCTTGGCGGATGAGCGCACCGCTCTCGCCTTCCGCGTAGAGGATGAGAAATGGCGGTGCCCCTTTCCTCGCGAACGCCGCCGGGGACGCATCGCGCTGCCAGTGGGGATTCGTGCCCTTGTCGGAGAACCGGTACTGGTAATACCCCACGGAATGGCCGAGCCGGTAGGTTTCCGCATCGGCCATGTCGAGTCCGGCGCCGCTCACGCAGATCGCCCCCGCGAGGTGCGGGACACCGTGCTGCGCCGCCACTTCGCGGTTCAGCGCGACGTAGGAAGCCAAATACGCGCCCGAGGAATGCCCGGCGATGAAAATGCGCGAGGGATCGCCGCCGTAGGAACTGATGTTCCGCCCCACCCAAGCCGTGGCGTCGGCCATGTCGGCCACCTGCTGCCTCCACGTCACCGCTGGCTGGAGGCGGTAGTTGATCACCGCCACGCCGATCCCCTGCGCGGCGTAAAAGCGGCCGATGTTTCCATACACATCCTGACCTCCGAAACGGAGTGCCTTGTCGCCCCTTTCCCATGCCCCGCCGTAGGCAAAGACGATCACCGGCCAGTGCTTCGAGGTCGGGCGGAACAGGTCGAGCCGCTGCCCCGGCGACGTGGAACCCGGCTGGTAAACGATATCGCGCGTGACCTGCGCCTCCGTCAGCGGAGCCTTTTGATAAAGCACCGCGATTCCCGCGCGCTGCACCACGGCGCAGCCGCCGAGCATCGTGAGACAGAGGAGTAGAAAAATCTTCATCGTCCTTAATTCGGCGCAGAAGGCGTTGTGGACGCGTGTTCCGAAGGATTGCCTCTACTTCTCCGCCATCCGGCGCGCGATGAACTCGGAGACCTTGGGAAACAAAGTACGCCGCCCACTTAATTCCATCCTCTTGGCGGCAATCTTGCACGCGGCGAGGGCTTCGGCGGCCCACGCGGGGTCGGCGGCGACGATGGGCTCGGCGGCATACCAATCCATCAGCGGCAGGTTCGCATCGTCCTGATCCTCCTCGTGCGCGGGGTAGCGCGGGCATCCCGCCTGCCGTGGCGCGCGTCCTCGCGCGGCACCCGGCGGACGTCA
>JANXZI010000397.1 GCA_025355595.1 Spartobacteria bacterium | reverse complement strand
TATCGGAGGCGCCCCCGCCTCCGACCTCGCCCCGCGACGAGGCGGCACGGATACATGTTGCGACGAGGGCGTCGCAGCCACTTTTCACCAGCCACCCGTCATTCGCCATTTGTTGAACGTTCAACTTGCGATGTTGGATGTTCCCCACCCAAAGCCCCTGCCCTACGCTGCGACCCCACGATGATGCCCGAGGAAAACTTCCCCGAACCTCCAGCGACACCGCACAAGCGGCGCAAACGCTACTCCGGAAAAAATCCGCGCCGCTTCGAGGAGAAATACAAGGAACACGATCCGCAGCGCCATGCGGCCACCGTCGCGAAAGTGATCGCATCGGGAAAAACTCCTGCGGGGACGCACCGCCCGATCATGGTCGCGGAAATCCTCGCCGTGCTCGCACCAAAGCCCGGCGACATCGCGGTGGATTGCACGCTCGGCCACGGCGGACACTCGCAGGAAATCCTCGCGCGCATCCAGCCCGGCGGCGTCCTTCTCGGGCTCGACGCCGACCCAATCGAACTTCCGAAGACCGAGGCCCGCCTGCGCGGGCTCGGCTTCGGCGCGGAGGCATTCCTCGCGAGGCGGAGCAATTTTGCCGGCATCGCGCAGGCGCTCGCGGCGCACGCCCTCGGAGGCGCGGACATCGTGCTCGCAGACCTCGGAGTTTCATCCATGCAGATCGACGATCCCGCGCGCGGTTTCTCCGTGAAGCTCGACGGCCCGCTCGATATGCGAATGAACCCGCAGCGCGGCCAGCCCGCATCTGCCCTGCTGGAAAAAATCAGCCTCGCAGCACTCGCCGCACTGCTCGATGAAAATTCTGACGAGCTGAATGCCGCCGTCCTCGCATCCGCCCTCGCGGGAAAAAAGTTCGCACGCACCAGCGAGTTCGCGAACGCGATCCGTCTCGCCCTGCCGCACATCAAAATCAAGGACGCCACCCTGTCGGTCCGCCGGGTCTTCCAGGCGCTGCGCATCGCAGTGAATGACGAATTCTCCGCACTCGACACGCTGCTGCGCCAACTGCCCGGCTGCATGAAGCCAGGCGCACGCGCCGCCATCCTCACGTTTCACTCCGGCGAGGATCGCCGCGTAAAAAAATCATTCGACGCCGGGCTGCGCGCCGGAATGTATGCCGCCGTGAGCGACGGAGTCCTCCGCGCCACGCCTGCCGAGCAGCATTCCAATCCCCGCTCCGCCCCCGCGAAACTCCGCTGGGCGCGGCGCGCTGAAAACTGACGCAAACCGCCGCGTCGGCGGCGACGGACCGCGAGCCCGCCGAGACGGACTACGCGTCCGGCTTCGTCTTGCGGAGCGCGAGCACCTTGTCGCCCTCTTTCCACTGGCCGCGCTTCTTGAGCACCTCCACGCGCTCGAAACGCTTGAGGACATTACGCTTTGCCGCGATGGTTGCGGCACCTTTGAGACTGCGATGTTGGGACATGGTGAAAGTGGTCGGGTGTTGTGTGGAAAAAGGGGCGCGAAACTATCGCGCCGACCCGTTCACGCAAGCGGATTTTTCCACCGCATGACAATCCGTTGGGCGGCGGATTTTTTGTTGTCACGCATCCGCACGCCGGTAACTTCCGGCGTCCCGCCACCGCCATGAATCCCCGAACCTCCTTCCGAAAGCCACGCACTGCGGCATTTACCCTCATCGAATTGCTGACGGTGATCGCGATCATCGCGATCCTCATGAAGCTCCTCTTTCCCGTCGTCATCGCGGCAAAGAACAACGCGCGCCGCGCCGAGGCGACCGCAGACGCGAAGCAGATCGTGGCCGCATGCAAACTGTATTTCAACGACAACGGGAAATTCCCGCCGGTCTCGTCCTCCTCTGCGACGACCGTTTATACATTTGGCCCGAAAACGAAGAACACCGGGGTAAAGGGAGAGCAGGGCGACTATGAAAATGAAAACGCCGATCTTTTCAACGTTCTCCGCAGCATCGCCACCGGGTCGAACGCGAACAACAAACTGAACCCGCGCCAGCAGAAATATTTCGAGCACCCCGTGGCCAAGGACACGAAGAATCCGCGGAGCGGCTTTGTGGACGGCACGGGATTCCCGGCCTTCGCACCGAGGGGCGCGCTGATGGATCCCTGGGGCACGCAATACTGCATCATGCTCGACGCCACGGGCGCGGACGAAATCGCGGCGAAGGACGTGCAAAAGTACTACAGCGACTTCGAGACGATTCGCATGGGAGCCATGGTCTTCTCCCTGGGCAAGGATCAGATTCTCGGAACAAAGACTTTCCCAAAAAGATTCCGTGGGACGTCGGCCAGCGACACGCCGGACGACGCCATCTCGTGGGAATAGCCACCGGGGCGCAGCTTAAGGCGGGTGTAGTTCAATGGTAGAACGGCTGCTTCCCAAGCAGCATACGAGGGTTCGATTCCCTTCACCCGCTCCCCTCCTCCACGAGAGGGAATTTCGCAGGATTGGCTGCCAGAAATGGCGCCAGTAACAACCCCCATCCCCGCTTGCCACCCCTCGGTGTCCACCAAACCGAGACAAGCCTAAGGGCTGCCCGCAGATGAGTCGCCTTCGCGACCTGCCGCAATGTCCGACGGGTTCCTGCTGCCCGACGCTAGATCAGGTTTGCCGGCTGGTCCGTGCTCTCGAGCACGGCGCGCCACAGTTCGCCGTGGGGATCCACGTGGCTGCGGCCGACGCTGGTCACGAATGGGATGGGCACATGCACGTAGGAGCAATGCCAGCGGCCGACGAGCATACCGGTCTTACCGGCCATGGCGGCGTGGACGGCGTGCTGCGCGAGGTGCTGGCAGTAGAAATTATCCTGCGCATTCGCGGGCACGCTGCGGATGGCGTAGCTCGGGTCAATGTACTTCAGCGTGAGATCGATCTTCCGGTCCTTGAAAAAGCCCGTGATCTTGTCGCGCAGAAAAATGCCGATGTCCTTCGGGCGCACGTTGCCGCTGGCGTCCCTTTCCTCGTAGCCCTCCATGAGCCTTTGGCCCGCGCCCTCGGCGACGACGATCACCGCGCTTTTTCTCCGCGCGATCTTGTAGCGGATGGCCTCGAGCAGCCCGCGCTCGCCGTCGAGTTGGAAGTCCACCTCCGGGATCAGGACGAAATCCACATTCCCATCCGCGAGCGCGGCGTAGCACGCGATGAAGCCGGACGCACGGCCCATGAGCCGCACGATGCCGATGCCGTTCGGCGCGCCGAGCGCCTCGGCATGGGCGGCGCGCACGACTTTCACCGCCTCCGCAAACGCCGTCTCGAAGCCGAACGATTTGTCGAGATACGGGATGTCGTTATCAATCGTCTTCGGGATGCCGACGACGGATTTTTTCAGCCCGCGTCTTTCGATCTCCACGGAGATGGCCTCCGCGCCCTTCAGCGAGCCGTCGCCGCCGACGACGAAGAGGATGTCCACGCCCGTGTCCTCGAGTGTGTCCACCATTTCACTGACGGGCTGGTTGCCGCGCGAGGCGCCGAGCACGCTGCCGCCGAGCAGGTGGATCTGTTTCACCGATTCCGGACGCAGCGTGATCGGCGTGTAGCCCATGCTCTGCACGAGGCCTTGGTAGCCATAGCGGAAGCCGAGGATTTTTGTGACGCCGTAGCGCGTCCAGAGCTGCGTGACGAGGCCCTTGATAATGTCGTTCAGTCCCGGGCAGAGCCCGCCACAGGTGACGATGCCGGCGGTCGTGCGCGCGGGATCGAAGAAGATTTTCTCACGCGGCCCAGCGACCTCGAAGCTCGAGACGCTTGCATCCGCCGGGCGGATCGGCGGCGCGCTGATGTCCACATGGTGCTTCACCAGCACCCGCTCGCTGTCGCTGCGAAACTTGATCTCGAGGCTGCTCGCAGTCTGGAGCGGTGAAAGAAATCCGCACGGTCCGAGATTCTTGATGCTGGTCATTATTTGGAGCGCGTGGGTGTGAAGACCGGCAGACTTCCGGGCAAGTGAATTCAAACGCGTCCCTTTGCGTCTGTATTCCGTATGATTCTTGAACGGCTGCCTTCGCGAAACCACGGTGGCATGGCCGATGCTAGAAATAGTGCAACGCCATGCTGACGCTGACCAACAACCCCAAGCAGCACCCCGCGCACACCTGCCGGGCGCTTCAGGCCGCGGAAGGTTACGTGTTCTTCAGCCTCTACCGCGAGGCGCTCCGCGAACTCGACTCCATCCCCGACTACGAGCAGGACGACTGCGACGTGATGGTTGCGCGCATCCGCACCCTGCTCCATCTGCGCCGCTGGAGAAAGGCGGCGCAGCTCTCCGCACGCGGCTCGACACTTCACCATTCGGAGGATGAATTCACCGTCCAGCGCGCCTTTGCACTGCATCAGCTCAATCTCGGCGAACAGGCCGCGCGCGTCCTCCTCGATGCGCCCGAGTGGCTCCGCCGCACGGGCATCCTGCACTACAATCTCGCGTGCTACGAGGCGCGCTGGGGGAATCTCACCGTCGCCAGACAGTGCGTGCAGGCGGCCATCGAGATCAATTCCTCCATCAAAAAAAACGCCCGGCAGGATCCCGATCTCGCGGAGCTTTGGAACTGAGCCTCGCGCTCAGCCTCTCGCCGCGACGTGCCGCGTAATGTATTCCCGTACTGCCTCGCGCCAGTCGCGCGGCTTCACGCCCGTGAGCCTCGTGAGTTCCGCCGGGGACATCGCGGTGTTTGGCGGGCGCTTCGCGATGAATGCCTTCAGGTCCGCCATCCTCAGCGGGCCGACGATACGCGCTTTCAGCGGCATGCCCGCCTCCACTGCGCAATCCAGCGCGTGCTGCCCGTACTCCTGCCAGGTGCATGATCCGCCATTGCAGAGGTGCAGCACGCCGCCCGCGGGCACGTCAAAAAGGAACGGCTTCAGGAGTTGCGCGGCGTCGAGCGTATAGGTCGGCACCGCGATCTTGTCGGCGATGGCCGCCACGCTTTCCTGGTTCAGCGCGTTCTTCACCATGCCATCCACAAAGCTCGGCCTGTCCGGCCCGAAGACCCACGAGACGCGCACGGCGAGATTTTTTTCCGACACGTCGAGCAGCGCGAGTTCCCCTGCCCGTTTCGACTCGCCGTAGTGGCTGATCGGCACGGCCGCATCCTCCTCCGTATAAGGCGTGCTCTTCGCGCCATCAAACACATAGTCCGTGCTGATCTGAATGCAGCGCGCGCCCTTCGCCTTGCAAATTTCCGCGAGCGTGCGGACAGCGTGCGCGTTGACCTGCATGGCCTCGTCGCGCTCCGTCTCGCACCGGTCCACATTCGTCTGCGCCGCGCAGTTCACGAGAACTCCAAAATTCACCGCATCGAGCGCACGCCTCATCTGCTCCGGCTGCGCGAGATCGAGTTCCTGCCGGGCAAAGCCGAGCACATCCATGCCGGCGGATTTCCATTCGCGGACGAGTGCGGCTCCGAGACGGCCGCCGGCTCCGGTGACAATGATGCGAGACGTGGGCATTTAAGATTTAGGAATTGAGTTTTGGAGGACGCTTCGAACACGGACGCACTGACCAGGATGGGAAATGAGGCTAATCAGGATGAGGAAACTATGGGATGTGAATCGAAGGTCCGTTTTTCAACGCAGAGGCGCAGAGGAAAGATGGAGAGTTTCGCGGAGGAACGGCAGGAGAATCCCTCCGCGTTCCTCTCGCTTCAACTCTGCGCCTCTGCGTCAAATTCACGCGGCGTCACGGCGGAAAAAATCTAAAATCTTAAATTACTTCTTCCTCAGCGGCTCCCACCACGCGCGATTCGCGACATACCACGCGATTGTCTCCTTGATTCCCTGCGCCGGGCGATGCTTCGGAGTCCAGCCGAGTTCCGCCTGCGTCTTGCTGGAATCAATGGCATAGCGCCGGTCGTGCCCGAGACGATCCTCCACGTATTTGATGAGCGAGTCCGGCTTCTTCAGTTCGGAGAGGATCATCTTCACCACCTCGATGTTCGTCATCTCGCCGTCGCCGCCGATATTGTAAACTTCGCCCGCGCGCCCGCGCTCCAGCACGGCGAGCGCGGCTTCGTTGTGATCATGGACGTGAATCCAGTCGCGCACATTCAGGCCGTCTCCGTACACCGGCAGTTGGATGTCCCCCATCGCATTGGTGATCATCAGCGGGATGAGCTTCTCGGGAAATTGGTACGGCCCATAGTTGTTCGAGCAGCGCGTCACGAGCACCTCCTGCTTGAACGTGTGGAAGTGCGCCAGTGCGAGCAGGTCCGCGCTCGTCTTGCTCGCCGAGTACGGCGAACTCGGCTGCAGGGGCGACTGCTCCGTAAAGCGTCCTGTCGGCCCGAGCGAGCCGTACACCTCGTCGGTGCCAATTTGCAAAAAGCGCGCGATCTTGTGCTGCTTGGCCGCGTTCAGGAGCACGGCAGTGCCGAGCACGTTTGTCTTGATGAAGGCCATCGGATCCGCAATCGAGCGGTCCACATGCGACTCGGCAGCGAAGTTCACCACGGCATCAAATTTTCCCTCGGCGAATATCTTCTCCACCGCCGGCGCATCCGCGATGTCCGCCTTGTGAAAGACATAGCGCGCACCCGTTTGCGGCGCGACATCCGCGAGGTTCGCCGGATTGCCCGCGTAGGTCAGCACATCCAGATTGTGAACCGTCCATGTGGGCCGTGCGGAAAGCAGGAGCCGCACAAAATTGCTGCCGATGAAGCCGCAGCCGCCAGTAACAAGGATTCGCATGGGATGGCGTTGCTATCAGAGCAGCGGAGGGCTGCGCAAAGAAATCTTCGCCTGCCCTGCAACTGACACGTCGCGTTCTGGCAACCCGTTCGGGCTTCTGCCTCCTGGGATCATACCGTCGCGCGAGCAGAGTGGTCTTGCGCGGGGGCGCACCTCTTCGCTAGGCGTAGGGAATGCCTTCCAGCGTTCCCGCGAACCAGAACGAGCAGACGCAGTTTGCCGTCCTGCTGTTCACGGACATCTGCGATTCGACGGCACTCAAGGCGAAGCACGGCGCGCTGACGTACAAAGCGGCGGCGGAACTGCACAACGCCCTCTTCGAGCGGCTCGCGGCGCAGGAGCAGCTCACACTCATCAAGAACACGGGCGACGGCTACTTCGCCCGTACCACGAGCGTGGCGGCAGCGGTGCGCTTCGCGCTGTGCCTCCAGTATCACCTGCGGACGATGGCGTGGCCTTCGTTCCCGCTCGTCACGCGGGTCGGCATTCATGCGGGCGAGGTGGCGAATATCACCACGCTGGGGCAGACGGATGTGCTCGCGCCTGCTGCGGACCTCGTGGCGCGCGTCATGTCGCTGGCGGTGGGCGGGCAGATTCTGCTCACGCGCGGGCCATTCGATGAGGCGCGGCATTTTGTGCGCGAGCATCCGGGAGTTGCCGTGGGAGTGGCGCTCACGTGGCTGGCGCACGGGCCGTATCTTTTCAAGGGCTGCGAGGAGCCGGTGGACGTGTTCGAGGTCGGGCTCACAGGCTGTGCGCCGCTCGTTGCGCCGCCGGATGGCGAAAAGGCGAAGCGCGCGCTGCGCCCCGGCGACGAGGAGACGCTCGGCTGGCGGCCTGCGGAGGGATTGGAAATCCCTGGGCGTCCCGGCTGGCGCATCGCGGGCAAACTCGGCGCGGGCGGCTTCGGCGAAGTCTGGGCGGGTGAGCGCGACAAGACGCACGAGCGGCGTGCGTTCAAATTCTGCTTTGACGCCGAGCGCCTGCGCGCGCTCAAGCGCGAAGTCACGCTCACGCGGCTGCTGCGCGAGACGCTCGGCGAGCGCGAGGACATCGTGCGCATCTTTGACCTGCGCCTCGATGCACCGCCGTATTTTTTGGAGAGCGAACTTTCCACTGATGGCAACCTTCTCCAGTGGGCGGCGCGTCAGGGCGGCCTCGGAAAAATCCCACTCGACGCACGTCTGGAACTCGTCGCCGCCACGGCCACCGCGCTCGCCGCGGCGCATTCCGTCGGTGTGCTGCACAAGGACATCAAGCCCACGAACGTGCTCATCTTCACCGGCAAGGACGGGCGTGGGCGGCCGAGGCTCGTGGACTTCGG
>JANXZI010000364.1 GCA_025355595.1 Spartobacteria bacterium | reverse complement strand
GTGATTTTCATGGGAGGGGATTCGCACAAAGTCTGTCCGTCGCAATTCCGCCGCGCCAGTCATATTTCGGGGGCGCACGCGCGGATGGAAAAATGCCGAGGCCCATCCTGCGACACCGCGCGGGACGCTCTACAAATCAGGCGACCCGGGGGGCGCGGACCGATGCGACATCGCAGGCAATCTGCGCGCGGAGTGCGTCGAGACTGGGGAACTTCTGCTCGGGGCGGACGAAGCGCTCGAAGAACACCTCAATGTCGCGGCCATACAGGTCGCCGGAAAAATCGAACAGGTGAACTTCGACGAGACGCTGCTCTCCTTCGCCCGAGACGGTGGGACGGACGCCGACATTTGCGATACCATCGTAGCCGGCGACGGCAGGAGGCGGGCATGCGGATTTTGAATTTTCGGGATTTGCCCGTCTCGTGTCCTCGGCGGCTAAGATATTTGCGCGCACCGCATACACCCCGTTCGGCGGAAGCTGCTCGCTCTCGAGGCGCACATTTGCCGTCGGGAAGCCGAGCGTGCGGCCGAGCCTGCGGCCCTCGATCACCGTGCCGAGCATGCTGAATTCACGGCCCAGTAATCGCGCGGCGGCCTCGAGCGCGCCCTCCTCGACTGCCGCACGGATGGCGGTGCTGCTCACCGCCTTTCCCTCCACCATCACAGGCGGCAGGCCGATGGCGTCGAAGCCGAGTTTTTTCCCGAGCGTGGTGAGCAGTGAAATATTTCCGCCGCGATCTTTTCCGAATGCCCAGTCTTCGCCGACGCAGATTTCGCGCAGCGGCCGGCACGCGGCGGCGAGTTCGGCGATGAACTGCTCCGGCGGCTTCGCGGCGAAGGCCGCGTCGAAATCCAACACGAGCACATCCGCGATGCCCGCATCCGCGAGGAGTCGCAGCTTGTGGCGCGTGGAGGTGAGCAGCGGCGGCGCGCTCTGCGGGCGCAACACGGCAGCGGGATGGGGATCAAAAGTCACGACGACCGGCGTGCCGCCGGCGGCGCGCGCATCCGCGATGGCGCGCTCGATCACAGCGCGATGTCCGAGGTGAAAGCCGTCGAAGACTCCTGCGGCGAGGACGACGGGGCCGGCCATGTCCGCGAGTTCGGAGATCGAGGAAAGAGCTTTCACGCGCAGTGCAGAAACCGAGGGCACTTGTTCGACGCAGAGGCGCAGACGGTAAGTGGAGAGGTTCGTAGAGGAAACACCGGCCATCCCTCCGCGTAGCTCTGTGTTTTTTCTGCGCCTCTGCGTTGAAAAAACGGGATCGTCACGACTGAAGCAAATGGAATCGAACTACGCGCCGCGCAGGATGGAGACCTGCGGGAGCGTCATCACTTTCGCGAGCACGGCTTCGAGCGGGCCGTGCTTCAGCGCGTCGGCGGTCACGGAATTGTCCACGGAAAATTTTCCGCTCTTCGTCCGGCGCAGCGCTTTCAGGTGCGCGCCGCAGCCGAGTTCCGTGCCGATGTCAAAGGCGTAGGTGCGGACGTAGAAGCCCTTGCTGCACACGACGCGGAAATCAATCTCGGGCGGACGGACCTCGAGAAGCTCCTGCGCATAGACATGCACGAAGCGAGGCTCGCGCTCGACGGTCTTGCCCTGGCGCGCGAGTTTGTAGAGCGGCACGCCGTCTTTTTTGATCGCGGAGACCATCGGCGGCATCTGGTAAAAATCGCCTTTGAATTTTCCGAACGCAGCTTCGATCTGCTCGCGTGAAAGTTCCGGCACGGGCATTGTCTCGGTGACCTGTCCGTCGGCGTCCTGACTGTCGGTGTTCTCGCCGAGCTTCATCGTGCCGACGTATTCCTTATCCTCGGCCATGAGGAGATCCTGGATCTTTGTGCCGCGTCCGAGCGTGAGGATGAGCTGGCCGGTGGCGAGCGGATCGAGCGTGCCACAGTGGCCGATTTTTTTCGTGCCGAGGGTGCGGCGGGCAATGGCGACAATGTCGTGGGAGGTCATCCCGCCGGCCTTGTCCACCAGCAGCACGCCGTCAATTTCGCGGGAGTTGGTCATGGATGGCTTGGAGTATTTTTTCCTGCACTTCGGCGAGCGTGCCGCGCGTGCGGAGGCCGGCCGCGAGCGTGTGCCCGCCGCCGCCAAATTGCGCGGCGATCTTGCAGACGTCGGTGCTGGGATCTTTTGAACGCAGCGAACCGCGCACGAGGCCGTCGGGGAGTTCCTCAAAAAATGCGGCGACGCGCACGCCTTCGATCGAGCGGATGTGATCGATCAGACCCTCGGTGTCGTCGGGCTTCGTGCCGAGTTCGCGAACGGTCGAGAGCGGGAGCGCGATGCTGGCGACGCGATCTTCGCTCGAAAAGCGCATCACGTTCAGCATCGCCTTGAGCAGTTCGATGCGACGACGCGGATGGCTCTCATACATTTTTTGCGAGAGCGTGCCGACATTCACGCCGAGGCGCACCAGCTCCGCGCCGATCTCGTAGGTGCGCGCGGTAGTGTTCGGATACTGGAAACTGCCGGTGTCCGTGCTGATGGCGACGAACAGGCTGTCGGCCATCTCGGACGTGAGCGGGAGATTTCCCGCGCGACAAAGCTCGAACAAAATCTGGCCGGTGGCCGGCGAAGTGGAGTCTATGAAATTCAGATCGCCGTAGCGCGGATTCGAGACGTGGTGATCCAAGTTGATCCACAGGCCCGCATTTTTCACGGCACGCACGCTGCGTCCGCCGCGATCCTTCACGGCGGTGTCGAGCATGATGGCGACGTCGAAATCCTGCGGCTCCTCGGGCGGCTGCGTGACCCGTCCCGAGCCGGGCAAGAAGTGGAAGCGCTCCACACAGCCGTCGTCGTTCCACATCTGCACGTCCTTGCCGAGCGCGCGCAGGCAGAGGCCCATCGCGATGGTGCAGCCGAGCGCGTCGCCATCGGGACGGATATGCGAGATGACGACGAAGCGCTGCTGCGTGCGAATCACGTCGGCGATTTCCGCGAGTGTGGAATCAGCGGGCATCTTCTTTGGGATCGATGGCCGATGGCGCGGGCGGCGCCGGCGGCTCCGGCGGGAGGTGGAGGTCATCGAGGATTTGCAGGATGCGGTCGCCGCGCTCGCCGGTCTCATCGAGTTTGAAATGCAGATGCGGCGTGAATTTCAAGATGATGCGGCGGCTGAGCTCGCGCTGGAGTTTCAGGCGCGCATCGTGGAGCTGTGCGAGCGCCGCGTGCTGTTCCTCGGGAGTGCCGATAACGCCGACATACACGTGCGCGCTTTTCAAATCGGGCGTGATGTCCACTTCCTTGATCGTGACGAGCTTTGCCTGAAAGGTGATCTCGCGGCGCACGAGCGCGCCAAGCTCGCGCTTGATGGATTCGTTGACTCGGTCGAGGCGGTTCTTCATGGGAAAGTTGAGAGTTGAGAGTTGAGAGTTGAGAGGAGGAAAGCGGCTCCGCGCCTCTCAACTCTCAACATTCAACTCTCAACTGCCCGCTCACAGCGTCTGCGGCACTTTTTCGAGCAGGTAGCACTCGATGATGTCGCCGACTTCGTACTCGGTGTAGTCGCCGAGCTTGATGCCGCATTCGACACCGCTGCGCACGTCCTTCACGTCGTCCTGGAAGCGTTTCAGCGTCGCGATGCCGCCGTCGTAGATCGGCTGGCGATTGCGGATGACGCGCGCGCGGCCCGTGCGCTGGATGCGACCGTCGCTCACGTAGCAGCCGGCGACGATGCCCTTCGTGAGTTCGAAGACCTGCTTCACCTGGGCGTGGCCGATGATCTGTTCGCGATTTTCCGGGTCGAGCAGACCAGCCATGGCTTCCTTCACCTGATCGATCAGCTCGTAGATGATGGAGAACAGTTTGATCTGGATGCCTTCCTTCCGAGCGGCGGCGGAGGCGTTGTTCTCGACCTTCACGCCGAAGCCGACGATGACCGCGCCGCTCGCCGCGGCGAGCAGGACATCGCTCTCGGAGATCGGCCCGACGGCGGAGTGAATGATGTTCAGATCCACCTTCTTGCTCTCGATCTGGTTGACGGAGGTCGCGATGGCTTCGAGCGATCCCTGCACGTCGCCCTTGAGAATGAGAGTCAGCACGGGCTTCTGGCCCTGCTTGATGGTCTCGAAAATATTCTCCAGCGTGACGCGGCGCGGTGCGGTGAGTTTGCCGAGACGCTTGGCCTCGATCCGATCGGTGCTGAGCTGCTGCGCGCTGCGCTCGTTTTCCATCACGATGAATTCGTCGCCGGCATTCGGCATTCCGGAGAAGCCGATCACCTTTGCGGGAGTCGCGGGGCCGGCCTCCTTCATGTTCGCGCCGGTCTCGCCGACGAGCGCCTTCACCTTGCCGGAGAAGTCGCCGCAGATGAATGCCTGGCCGATTTTAAGCGTGCCCATCTTCACGATGACGGTCGCCGTCGGGCCGCGGCCCTGCTCGATCTGCGCCTCGATCACACTCGCGCGCGCGGGCACCTTCGAGTTCGCCTTGAGTTCGAGAACCTCGGCCTCGAGCAAAATCATCTCCAGCAGGTGTTCGATGCCCTGCCCTTTCACTGCGGAAACGGGGCAGACGATCACTTCGCCGCCCCAATCCTCGGGCTGGAGACCCTTTTCCTGGAGCTGTCCCTTCACACGATCGATGTTCGCGCCCGGAAGATCGATCTTCGTGATGGCCACGATGATCTTCACTTTCGCCGCGCGCGCATGGCTGATCGCTTCGAGGGTCTGCGGCATGATGCCGTCGCTCGCATCGACGACGAGCACGACGATATCCGTGACCGTCGCACCGCGCGAACGCATCGCGGTGAATGCCGCATGGCCGGGCGTGTCGAGAAAAGTGATCGAGTGCTCCACGCCGTCCTTCGTCTGGTGCTTCACGGCGTACGCGCCGATGTGCTGCGTGATGCCGCCGGCCTCGCCCGCCGCGACGCGCGCCTTGCGGATCGTGTCCATGAGCGTCGTCTTGCCGTGATCCACATGGCCCATGAAAGTGACCACGGGCGGGCGGGCCTTGAACACATCGGGCTCGTCCTCCTCGGCGACTTCCTCGGGCTTTGGCGCGGGAGGCGGCGCGATTTTTACCTCCACCTTGTGGACGCCGCCGCCTTTCTCACGGCGATCCTTCTCGAACTTGAAGCCGTGCAGCTCGCAAATTTTCGAAGCCACGTCGGCCTCGAGATTCTGGTTCTGGTTCGCGAAGACCCCGATGTCCATCAGGTTCTTGATCAGCACGAACGGCTTCAGCGCCAGCGCCGCGGCGAGATCCTTGACGGTGAATGGCGGCTTAAGATGGATGAGCTTTTCGCCGGTCGGCGAGACCTCGGTGGCGGAGGACTCAGCTGCCGCGGGCGCATCCGGAACCGTAGGCGCCTCGGCCACAACCGGTGCGGGTGCGGCGACTGGGTCGTTGAATTTCGAGATGCTCGGCAGGACGGGATTCGTGAGCGAGGACGGTTTCCGAATACGCGGTGTCTTCGGCTTGTCATCCCCGTCGATCAGCGAAAGTGCCGCCTTGGGTTTTTCCACCACTGGCTCCTCGCCCGCCTTGGGTCCACGCTTCGAGACTGGTTTTTCCGCCTTCTCCGGAGATTTGTCCCCCACCGCTTTTTTCCCCGGTTTCTTTTCCTCCGCCTCGGCCGGCGCAGCAGGCCTCTTACCCGTGATGGGCTTGAAGGCAGACTTGACTGGTTTGTCGTCTGTGGTGGATCCGGTGGACTTGCTCTTCGTGGGCATGAATCGAAATGTTTTCCTGGGTATTCATGGCTTCACCTATTGTGAAGCCACGGTGGCGTTTTTGGCCTTGTTGATAATTCCCTCGGCGTCCGCGAGGTCAATTCCGGTCGCATCCACGATGTCCTGGGCTGAGACATCTGCGACGACTTCGATGGCGTTCATGCCGACGCCGACCAGCTTCTGCGCGACTTCCTCATTGATGCCGAGGCCGGCCATGAGCTGCTTCGCGGCACCGGAGACATTGTCGTCAAACGCCTTCTTCGCCGACATGTCCTCCTCAATGTTGATCTCCCAGCCGCACAGGCGCGCGGTGAGCCGCGCATTCTGCCCGCGCTTGCCGATGGCGAGCGAGAGTTGGTCGTTGTCCACGCGGACTTCGACGCACTTCTTCGCTTCGTTCAAAGTCACGCTCTTGAGCTTCGCGGGCTTCAGCGCCTCCTGCACGAGTTCCTTCACATCGGAAGACCAGCGGATGATGTCCACCTTCTCATTGTTCAGTTCGCGGACGATATTTTTCACGCGCGCACCCTTCATGCCGACGCACGCGCCGACCGGGTCCACCTTCTCATTTGCGCTGAAGACCGCGACCTTCGTGCGGAAGCCCGCCTCGCGGGCGATGGCCTTGATCTCCACCGTGCGATCGCCGATCTCCGCGACTTCGGTTTCAAAGAGACGCCGCACGAAATTCGGATGGCTGCGCGACAGGATGATCTCCGGGCCGCGCGCCGTGTTCTCCACCGCGACGACATACGCGCGGACGCGATCGCCGATGGCGTAGTCCTCCGTCTGCACGCGCTCACGGTTCGGCATCACGGCCTCGAATTTTCCGAGATCAATCATCACATCCTGCCGCTCAAAACGCCGCACGATGCCCGACACGATCTCCCCCGCGCGGTCGCGGAACTCATCGTAAATCATCTGCTTTTCCGCCTGCCGGATGCGCTGCATGATGGCCTGCCGCGCCGTCTGCGCGCCGATGCGTCCGAGGTCGCGCGGCGTCACATCCACCCAGACTTCCTCGCCCAGCTTCACGTCGGGCTTCGCGACTTTCGCCTTGGAAAGTGCGATCTCGTCGTGCTTGTTCGCCACCTTTTCCACGACCACGAGCTGCGCCCGCGCCTGGATGGATCCCGTCTTCGGATCCATGACGACTTCGAGATTCCTCCCGGCCTCGACCGACTTCTTGGCGGCGCTCAGGAGCGCGCTCTGTACAGCCTCGATCAGGACATCTCTTTTGATGCCCTTCTCCTTCTCGAGGTACTCGATCATCGCGATAAATTCGGCGTTCATGTCTGTGCTGGAAATGGATTCATGCCGGGAACAAAAAAAGTGGGCTGTGAACCCACTTTTGAGTGACCGGGTCTGTGTTGAATCGGCGGAAGGTAGGGAGAGAATTCACATGCGTCAAGAAATGCGTTTGCACTCTTTTCGTGCCCCTCGCCCTGCCCCGTGCGCGCCCGCACTTTCCGCCACCACCACCGCCTCCGGCGGGCCGCGGATACCGGGCGCAGCGCCTCCGCTTCTCCGCTTTCGTGTGACCCACCACCTCCTGCGAGTCACAAGTGGGTGCCCCGCTCGCGTGCGCGTACATTGCATAGCTCAGATGCTTCCCGCGCCACTCATCGGAGAGGTTTTGGAAAAACTTCGCCAACTTTCATGATGAAGCCAGTCGTGTAGCGGGAAGCCTCAGCTCTGCGATTGGAACTTCTTCACGCCAAAAACTAGACCTCGATTTTTTTTGCCGCTAAACGACCTCAATGCAAGCGGTTCTCCCTGCATTTCTCCCTCCAACAGAAAGAAACCCCATCCATCTCTGCCAACTATGCCGCTCGCGAAATTCGCGAGTCGTGGAATCAGTCGTTAGGCCGCTCTACGCCCATGTCACTCCCGACGCGCCGAGAGATTTGCCCTTACGACGACTTAGATGGCCGAGTCGCCTGCGAGCATTACCTCGGCAAAAGCCTCCATGAGGCTGTCGCGCTGTTTCGAGAGCATCCGAGTTACTACGAGGGCGACTTGCTGTGGATGGGACCCGTTGCATTTCGCTATTACGTCCGCGCAGCGATTCAGTTCATCCGGGGCCTCGATGCCGGCCATCTGCAGGGTGAGTTCATTCCGGGCTTCGCGGGCACACTGAGGCTTCGGTTGCAGCAAGAAGCGCCGGAGATGGCACCGGTTGCCACCGAGCTTGCAGGCATTTGCGGATACATCGTCGAACATTGGGCGAGGTTCGGCGTTGACCCGCAGTATTATGGCGATGTCCGTGCTCGCTACGCGGCGCTTCAGCAGGCATTTTTGCAACTGTCAGCAGTCCGCCGAGTGTGAAGACAGGAGTCAGCTTCCGATTAGTGATACCAAGCAATCATGGTCAAGCCCGCTTCTATTGAGGCTCGCGCATTTGAGTGACAGCCCGGAGGGCTGATGAAAATTAGCCGGTGGTCGAGCGCAGCGAACGCCACCGGATCGTGCGGAAAAAGATCATGCGCCCCGGCAAGGGCGCTGGACACGTGTGTTCATCAAGTTTCCGTCGCCCCTGCCGGGCGGTTGCCTTTGGAAATCCGTGATCCGGTGGTTTCACCACCGGCTAATTTCGGCAACCCTCCGGGTTGGCCCACACCCGTCACCCTATTGCACGAGGCTCAATAAGTTCCGTTTCAAAGCGAAACTCTTCCTGCCGGCGGCGACTGCGCAGGCGGACTCCTGAACATTTCTTACCCTGCCGGAGACTGCCATCCCGCCAATTAGCCCGCCGAAAAACGAAACGGGGCGGACTTTCGCTCGCCCCGTTTCTGAATTTTCTGCAAACTCGGCTGCGAGCCTTTCCGCGCGCCGCGTTCCGCGTTTGAACTATGCCTCTACATCCACGCCCATCTGGCGCGCGGTGCCGGCGATAATCTTCATCGCGGCTGGCATGTTGCGGGCGTTCAAGTCGGGCATCTTGCGCTTGGCGATCTCCTCGACCTGCTTTTTCGTGAGCTTGCCGACTTTAATCTTGTTCGGCTCCTTCGAGCCGCTCGCGAGGTTCAGCGCCTTTTTGATCATCGAGCTGGCCGGCGGCTGCTTGGTGATGAAGGTGAAGCTCTTATCCTTAAAGACAGTGATGACGACCGGAAGGATGTCTCCCGATTGCTTGGCCGTGCGTGCGTTGAACTCCTTGCAGAAGGCCATGATGTTCACGCCCTGCTGACCGAGCGCGGGGCCGATCGGCGGTGCGGGATTGGCCGCACCGGCCGGGATTTGAAGTTTGATGGATCCGACGATTTCTTTAGCCATTGGGTAAGTTGAGAGTTGAGTGTGGAGAGTTGAGAGTTTGAAAAATCAGGCGTGGAGAGCGGGCTGCGAGCTGTGCGAGGGGTGCGGTCTAAACCTCTCAACGCTCAACTTTCAACTCTCAACTTTGCCGTCATGCGTTGCGTTCGACCTGCCAGTATTCGAGGTCCACAGGGGTCTCGCGTCCGAAGATGCTGACGCTGACGCGCAGTTTGCCGCGCTCGGGATCGATCTCCTCGACGACGCCAGTCTGATTCTGGAACGGACCATCGGCGACCTTCACGATCTCGCCGACCGTGAACTCGACCTTCGGGCGCGCTTTTTCCTCACTGGCGCGGACCTGGGCGAGCATGGCGTCCACTTCCTTTTGCATCATCGGGATCGGGCGATCCTTCGTGCCGGCAAAACCGAGCACGCCGGTGGTTTCCTTGATGAAATACCACGTCTTGTCCACAAGTTGCTTATTCTCATCAATCAGCCACATGTTCATCACGATGTAGCCGGGGAAAAATTTGCGTGTCGTCTCGGTCTTCTTGCCTCGCTTCACCTCGGAGACACGCTCCGTGGGCAGCAGGACTTCATAGACAAAGTCGGCCATCTCCTCGGTCTTCACGCGCTTCACGAGGTTGTCGTGGACTTTCCGTTCCTGTCCGGAAAGAACATGCACTACAAACCATTGCTTTCGTTTCTGTTCTTCGGTCATGGGTAAAATCTTAGAAAAGCATGCGACTGACCTGCATGAGCGCAAAGTCGAACACGGTGACGAATGCCGCGAGCAGGAGCATCGCGATGATGACCACGATGGTCGAATCAATGAGTTCCTTATACTTGGCCCCGAAGGCTTTTTCCTTCGGGTCCCAAGGCCACGTCGCCTTTTGGAGCTCGGTCTTAACCTCGCGGATGAAATTGCTTGTTTTTGCGAACATGGGCTTTTGGCTGTCTGGGTGGCACGGCGGGAGGGACTCGAACCCCCAACAGGCGGTTTTGGAGACCGCTACTCTACCAATTGAGTTACCGCCGTATCTCTAGCCGAAAGCGCGAGGTGGAGGGAATCTCCACCCCGCGCATGAATCGGCAAATGGTTTCGTTAGGCGACGATGTCGGTGACGCGGCCTGCGCCGACGGTCTTGCCGCCCTCGCGGATGGCGAAGCGCATCGTCTTCTCCATCGCCACGGGGCAACTGAGTTCGACTTCGATGCTCACGTTGTCACCCGGCATGACCATTTCGACGCCAGCGGGCAGCGTGACCGAGCCGGTCACATCCGTGGTGCGGAAATAGAATTGCGGGCGGTAGTTCGAGAAGAACGGCGTGTGACGGCCACCCTCGTCCTTGGAGAGGACGTAGATCTCGGCCTTGAACTTCTTGTGCGGCTTCACAGAGCCGACCTTGGCGAGCACCTGGCCGCGCTCGACGTCGGTCCGCTTGATGCCGCGGAGCAGCACGCCCACGTTGTCACCTGCGCGCGCCTCGTCGAGGAGCTTGCGGAACATTTCGATGTCCGTGACGGTCGTCTTCTGCGTGTCGCGGATGCCGATGATTTCGATTTCCTCCATCTTTTTGAGGATGCCGCGCTCGACACGGCCCGTGACGACGGTGCCA
>JANXZI010000340.1 GCA_025355595.1 Spartobacteria bacterium | reverse complement strand
CGCGGGCGCGTGGTTTTTCTTCCTCGTGCGGATGATGGACCTCGGTGACTTCGATCCGTGGCGGAACACGGTGCTGATCGCGACACCGATCGCGGCGGCACTGGCCATCGCCTTCGTCCCGGATTTCCTCGCCGCGCGCGCTCTCGGAGCATGTGCGCTCCTCGTCGCCGAGCCGCTGCTGGAGTCGGCATTTTTGCGTCCGGAGAAAATCCGCCTCGCGCTTGTCGCGCTCACCTACGCGTGGATCGTGCTCGGCATGTTCTGGGTCGGAATGCCTTACACTTTGCGGAATCAGATCTCGTGGGTGAGTGCCTCGGAAAAACGCTGGCGAGCCGCGGCTTTCGCCGGGCTCGCCTATGGAGCGTTGCTGGTGACGGGCGGACTACTTGTTCGCTGAGACGATGTCGCTCAGCTTGAAGATCGGGAGGAACATCGCGATGACGATGCCGCCGACGATCACGCCGAGAACCACGATGAGCAGGGGCTCAAGCAGCGAGGTGAGCGCCGAGAGCATGGCCTCGATTTCCTCGTCCCAGAAGTCCGCGATCTTTTCGAGCATCGAGTCAATCTTGCCCGTGCTCTCGCCGGCGGCGACCATGCGCAGCATCATCGGTGGGAAGATCGCCTGACGGTTCAGCGAAGCGGTGAGGTGATCGCCTTTCTCGACATCGAGTGAGACGGCCTTGATGGCGCGAGTGACGACGCTGTTGCCCGAGGTGTCGCCGACGATCTGCATCACTTCGAGGATCGGCACACCCGAGCGGATGAGCTGCGCAAAGGTTCGCGCAAAACGGCTCATGCAAATCTTGTGAATGAGCGGGCCGAAGACGGGCAGCTTCAGCTTCCACTTGTCCCAAGTTTCCGCGCCCTTCTCGCTATTCACCCATGTGCGGATGCCGTAGAAAATGCCGACCACGCCCCCGATCAGGTAGTACCAGTAGTTCCGCATGAAGGACGAAAGATCGATCAGGAACTGCGTGGGCGCGGGGAGCTTCGCGCCGAAGTCGGCGAAGATGCTGCCGAAGACCGGCACGACTTTTACGATGAGGAAAATCGTGATCGCCATCGCGATGCAGATGACGATCACCGGGTAGGTCATCGCGGATTTCACCTTCTTCGTCAGCCGCGACGAGGCTTCGAGGAATCCGGCGAGACGATCGAGCACCTCGGAGAGCATGCCGCCGGACTCACCGGCCTTCACCATCGAGATGTAGAGGCGGGAAAAAACTTTCGGATGCTTGCTGATCGCGTCGTTGAACGTCGAGCCCTCCTGCACGTAGGCCGTGATCTCGCCGATCACGCGGCGCAGGCCGGCCTGTTTCTTCGGGCAGGCCTGCTCGAAAAGTGCGGTGAGCGCGCCCACGAGCGGCAGCCCCGCATCCACCATCGTCGCGAGCATGCGCGTGAACATCACGAGATCCGCATCCGGCACCTTCGCCTTGGCGCGGACCATCTTGCTGGCGCCCTTTTGCTGGATGGACAGCACGAGCAGGCCGCGCGCCATCAGCGCATTCACAGCGTTGTCCTCGTTGAGTCCCTCTTGGACGCCATTGGAAATTTTTCCGGAAGAGTCGCGGGCTTGGTAGGCAAAGGTGAGCATGCCCGTGAGGGTAGCAATGGCAGTGCCAACTTGGCCGCAAAACTGTGGGGATTCTGGCGCGACTCGCTATGGCAGACCGGCAATTTCCCTAACGGCGCACATCATACCTGGCTCATCCGGGGCCGCTGCGGGTGGACGTTTTCCACCCGGCAAAGTCTATTTTTCTTTGGCGGACACGCCGTTTCGATTACTCGGATTCCGAACATGAAATCGCCCCGCCCGCTTTGCCTGCCCGCTGCCATCGGCGGCGGCTCCTGCTGCGCCGTCAGCGGGCCGATGGACGGCGAATTTGTGCGGTACCCGCGAACGTGGATCGTGCGGAAGGTGGCGAAATGAGCATCGGTCCGCGCGTGGAGCGCTCATCCCGCGCTTTGCTGCATGCCATCGCGCTCATATTTTTCGCGCTTGCGACGAACGCACTCGCGCACACGACGGACACGAGCTATGCGCGTGTCCGCATTTTTTCCGACCGTCTCGAAGTCCGCCTCACCTGCGACATTTTCACGCTCCAGCGAATCGTGCCGGGTCTCGATGCAAATCGCGACGGTGGCCTGAGCCGCGAGGAACTGCAGCGTGCGACGCCAGCGATCCAGAAATTTTTCCGCGAGCGTGTCGCCATCGAGGTGGATCTTGCGGCGACCGGTCTCGGCGCGGCGAAGGATCCCTTCTGGCCGCTCGATGCGCCCGATCCGATTCCCGCTGCGGCGTGGCATACGAATGAGGCGCTCGTGTCGTTCGGCTTCGACCAGCCGCTCGCCGCGCCGCTGAAGACGGTGGCGATCAGCTTCGACATCTTCCGCACGTTTGGCGAGCGGCACAGTGTGCTCGGAGTCTTCGAATATCGCGGGCAGACGACCGAGGTTATCTTCACGATCATCGATCCGGATTTTCTTTTCGATGTCGCCTTTGCCGATCCGAATGCTCCGGCCACCGCGACGAAAACGCAGTCGCGTCCTGCCGAAAAATCGAAGCCCGCAGGCACAGCGCAGACTGCGCCGCATCGCTCGAATGCGGACAGTTCGCCCGTCTGGGATCATTTCAAGATGGGCGTCGGGCACATCCTCACCGGCTACGATCACCTGTGCTTCCTGCTCGCGCTGCTCGTGGTGAGCCGGCTGCGGCCGCTCGTGGCCATCGTCACGTCGTTCACCATCGCCCACAGCATCACGCTGCTGCTGGCGGCGTTCGGTGTCGTGACGCTGCCGACACGGTTTATCGAGTCCTCCATCGCGGTCACGATCATATATGTCGCCGTGGAAAATCTGTGGCGTCGCGAATTCAGCCATCGGTGGATGCTCACATTTTTCTTCGGCCTCATCCACGGCTTCGGTTTCGCGAACACGCTCGATCCACAGAAACTGCCGGTGGACGCAAAGGCGAAGTGCCTCGTGGTTTTCAACCTCGGCGTCGAAGCGGGCCAGCTTGCCGTCGTGCTCGCGCTGCTGCCGCTCTCGCTCGCGCTCGCAAAATGGAAGCACGGCCCGCGCGCGAAGATCGCGATCAGCGTCGTCGTCGCGCTGCTCGGCCTCGCGTGGTTCCTCGACCGTGTGTTTGCCCTCGGCTGGATGCCTTTCTGAGGCTGCCCCTACTTCAGCGTGCCGGCCTTCACCGTGGCCATCTTCGCGGGATCGAGGTACTTTTTCACCGCGGCGTTCACCTGCTCGACGGTGAGCGCGCGCACCTTCGCGGGGAATTCATCCAGCCACGCGATGTCGAGACCGCGCTCGGCGCAGCGCAGGAGCTGCTCGGCGAGTCCGTGCGAGGTCTCGAGCGCGACGGTGAACTGCCCCGCGGCGGCGCTCTTGCGGTATTCGAGTTCCGCGGCGGTGATGCCTTTTTCCCACCACGACTGGATCTCGCGGCGTGTGCTTTCGAGGCCGCGCTCCAGCAGTGCGGGCGCAAAGGTCGCCTTCGTGTACCACGCGCCGGTGCGGAATGAATCGCCGGCCAACGTCGCGCCGATGCCGTAGGTGAGGCCCTCGCGGTCCCGCACGTTGCCCACGAGGCGGCTGGTAAAACCGCGTCCGAGGATGCCGGTGCCGATGTTCAGCGCGATCCAGTCGGGATCGGTGGCGCGGAGGCCGCTCGGCTGGCCGATGACCACGCTCACGCTCGACTTGTCGGGAAGCTCCACGGTCTGCTCGCTGCCTGTCGTTGCCGGCGTGTCCGCTGGCTTCGGCGTGCGTCCGCCCTTCCAGGCTGCGAAGGCTTTTGCGACTTCGGCCTTGAATGCCGCGGGATCAAGATCCCCGGCAGCGGCGATGCGCAGGCTGTCCGGCCCGTAGTTTGCGGCGTGGAATGCGCGTACTTCTGCGACCTTCGTCTTCTCGACGGCAGCGATGAGTTCCGCGATGCCCGCGCGCCGTGAGGGATGGCCGGGCGGGAAGACGGCCTGGGAAAATGCGATGGCTGCCTGCGCGTCCGTGTCCTCGAGGGTCTGCTGCGCCTCGGCGATGAACTGCTTCTTCGCCTTCGCAAATTCCGTGGCGGAAAATGCGGGCAGTCGCAGTTGCTCCGCCAGCAGCGAGATGACGAGCGGGATGTCCTTGCGCAGCAGTTTCACTTCGAGTTCCAGCGTGTCGCCGTTGACCTTCGGCTCGATGACGACGCCTACTTTTTCGAGCAGGTCGGCGATGACAAATTGATCGTGCTTGGTGGTGCCGCGCTCGATCATCGCGGCGGCGAGGTGCGCAAGCGCGGGATTCGCGGCGGCGTTCTCGCCCGCGGCGATGCTCGCATGGAGTGTCACGGCGTCCTTCACCTCGGTGCGGCAGAGGAGCAGCTCGACACCCGCGATTTTCTCGCGGACGACGGTGGTGGCGTAGTGCGTGGCCGTCGGCGGCGGGAGCGACTGTTCGGGGGCTTTTGCGGGGACGACTTCCTTGAGCTTCGGCTTTTCGTCGGCCTTCTTTTTTTCCGCGGGGCCGCCGGGTTCGCTCGACGGGACGAACCAGCCGGTGACGCTATGCCGCTCGATGAAGTAGGCGTTCGTCACGCGCTTCACGTCGTCGGCGGTGACGGCCTTGAATTTTTCCTCCAGCGAGACGTAGAGCGTCCAGTCGCCGACGGCGATGGCCTCATTGATCTGCTCGGCCTGCGCGAATGATCCGTCGCGTGCGTACGCGCGCTCGGCGAGCAGCTTTGAGATCGCGGTCTGCACTTCGGCGGCGGTGACGCCGTCTTTTTTCATCCGCTCGATCTCGGCGGTGAGTGCGCGCTCGGCGGCCTCGTGCTTCGTGCCGGGCGTGAGTTCGGCGGTGGTGATGTGCAGCGACGGGTCGTGGTTGAAGCTGAGGTGCCCGGCGACTTCGGTGGTGAGATTTTTGTCCGTGAGCGCGCGGTAGCAGCGGCTCGTCTTGCCCTGCGCGAGGATGGCGCTGAAGACTTGCACCGCGGGCCAGTCGGCGTGCGTGGCTGCGGGAATCTTGTGTGCGATGGCGACGACGCCGAGCTCTCCGCCGCGCTTCACCATGACGCGGCGCGGGCCCGTCTGCTCGGGTTCCTCGGTGTAGATCTGCGGGATGGGGTGAGGGGCCTTGGGAATCGGGCCATAGTGCTTTTTGAGTTCATCGAGCGCGGTGGCGGGATCGAAGTCGCCGATGACCGTGGCCGTCGCATTGTCCGGCCAGTAAAATGTATCGTAGAACGCGCGCAGTTTTTCGATCGGCACCCTCTCGATGTCGCTGCGCCAGCCGATCGTGTCGTGGTGGTATGGGTGCGCCTGGAACGCGGCGCTCCACAGCTCCTTGTCGAGCGCGTTGCGCGGCTCGTTTTCGCCGCGCTCGAATTCATTCCGCACGACAACCATCTCCGGTCGGCGATCCTCCTCGCTCAGCACGAGATTGCGCATGCGGTCGGCCTCCACCTCGACGAGCAGCGGCAGCGCATTCGCCGGCACGGTGGCAAAATAGTTTGTGCGATCCAGCCACGTCGTTGCATTCGTCTCTGCACCGACGCGCTCGAGCACCTGATCGAAACCCGTGCCCTTGCCCCG
>JANXZI010000338.1 GCA_025355595.1 Spartobacteria bacterium | reverse complement strand
CCTCCTAGAACCAGCAGGGGCAGCCACGAGTCGGATGTTTTCGGCGCGGGTGCCGCGCTGAAAGTGAGTTCCGGTTCGGCCTTCGTCTTCGGCTGCTCGGCTGCCCGGTTGGTGAGGTACTGGTAGCCCTCGACTTTCATCTGTGTCGTCGTGTCAATCCGCGCCGGCGGACGTGGAATTGCTCATCGCACGCATCACGCAAAAGGCGCGCGCCGCGGGCATCCACATGCTCATCGCCACGCAGACCCCGCGCGCGGATGTCATCACCGGCGTGATCAAGGCAAACGTACCGTGCCGCATCGCATTCCAGGTCGCCAGCCCGCTCGATTCGCGCGTCATCCTCGATGAGAACGGCGCGGAGCGGCTGCTCGGCATGGGCGATCTGCTTTACCGGCCGCCCGGCACCTCGCGCATGATCCGCGCGCAAGGCGTGCTCGTCACGGATGAGGAAGTGCAGCGCATCGTCGAATTCGTGAGCAAGCAGGGCGAGCAGTGCTTTGAATCCGAGATCCACAAGAAGCTCGAATCCATCGGGGGCGACGACGAGGAGGAGAACGTGAGCGACGAGGACGAGGAACTCGTGATGCAGTGCCTCGAAGTCATGCAGCAGGAGGGCAAGGCGAGCACCTCGCTCTTCCAGCGCCGCCTGCGCCTCGGCTACACGCGTGCGGCTCGCATCCTCGACATCCTCGAGGATCGCGGCTACGTCGGCCCCGGTGACGGTGCAAAGCCGCGCGAGATTCTGCGCCAGCCGGAACTTTGAAAATGGATCACGACTTTGGAAAGCATCTGCAAAAGGCGCGCACGGATCGCGGGCTGAGCATCGAGCAGGCGGCGGCCGGCGTGAAGATCCGTTCCACCTTTCTCCGCGCGCTCGAAGCCAGCGACCTCACGAAATTTGCGAACGCGGCGTACGCGAAAAGTTTCCTGCTCATGTATGGCCGCTACCTCGGCGTGGATGTAAAAACTATCGCGGTGCAGATTGACACGACCACGCAGATGAAGGTCGAGGGCTACCAGTACCTCACGAACCGCGCCGCCGCGCAGCCAAAGACGAAGGCCGATCCCGAGCTGACCTTCAGCGCCGCGCCCGAGCCGAAATCCTCCGGCTCCTGGCTGCCGCTGCTCGTGCTCGGCGGGACGCTGCTCGTCGCGCTCATCGCGTTTGTGATCTGGCAAAATGTGAACCGTCTCGGCGATGCGCAGCCTCCCGCCGCGCCGAAAAGTTCGCCGACTCCCAGCGCCGCCGCGGTCGAGCCGATCACGCAAGTTCCCGCGCCGAAGCCCGCCGCCCCGGCAGGAACCGTGGCACCGCCGCCAGTCCCCCCGCCGCTGGCACCCGAGCCAGTGCCGCCGCGCCCCAAGGTCATCTCGATGCCCGAGGCGGCGACGAATCCGCCGGGCGAAATCCCGCGCGCGCGGCCAATTTCACCTGTGGCAAGAATCGCCGCGGGTGATTCCGAGGCGCTCGCGGATCTCAGCCCGCCGCGGCCGCGCATCATTTCATCCGGCACCGCCACGCCTCCGCCCGTGATTGCGGATGAGGAAAACAGCGCAATCGCCGCGGACCCGAACACGACCATTCTCGAGCCGAAGCGGAAGAGCTGGGTGATCATCCGCACCGGCCCCGGTGGCCAGACGCTGTTCGAGGATTACCTTTACCCCGGCGCGAAACCGATGCGGCTGCCGAAGGGCCGCTACTTCATCGAGCTGCGCGAAGCCGACGCCGTGGAGATCACGCGCGACGGCCAGCGCATCGGCTACTCCGCGCCGGGTGTGCTGCTGGAGTGACGACGCCACCGGGGGCCTGACCGGCTGGCCAAGCCACACGGTTTGGGCCGACGAGTCGTCGGCTCCACATTGGCCCGCCGCTCGCCGCGCTACTCCCGGTTCACCGCATCAATCACCTTCCGCAGCCGGCCGAAATTTCTCCGCCGCGGCTGGAAGACGAGGCGCGGGAGATGAGCGATATCTAGCTCGGCAGATTCCTCTGGCAGCGCGCCGCTTTGCACGAACTTCCCGCTCGCGAGCACGTCGTCAAACTCCGTGTCCATCCGCTCGATCAACTTTTGCGACAACCCGCGCTGCAGCCGGATCACGAGCTTGCCGCCGACCCAGCGTGAGCTGTGAAAGTTGTGGTAGAAATGCGCGATGTGCTCGACGGCGCACTCCACGGAATCGCAGAGGTGCAGGAAATTGAAATCGTCCTCGGAGATGAGGTGGAGATTCAGGAGATGGCTGCGAAGAAACCCGAGCCATGTCTGCCAGTAAGTGCCGCCGGGCTTGTCCACGAGCACGAACGGAAAGATGCGCGCCTTGCCCGTCTGCATGAGCGTGAGCACCTCGAAGCCCTCGTCCATCGTGCCGAAGCCGCCGGGGAAAAGCGCGATGGCATGGGTTTCCTTCACGAAGTTCAGCTTGCGCGTGAAGAAGTAGTTGAAGCTGATCAGCTTCTTGTCGCCGTCGATCGTCTGGTTCGCCGACTGCTCGAAGGGCAGCCGGATATTGAGGCCAAAACTGTTCTCACGTCCCGCGCCGCGCTGCGCCGCGCCCATGATGCCGTCGCCACCGCCCGTCACGATCATGTAGCCGCGCTCGCGCATGATGCGGCCGAAATTTTCCGCCGTCTTGAATTCCTCTGCATCCTCCGGCGTGCGCGCACTGCCGAAGACCGCGACCTTCCGGCGATCGCGATAAGGTGCAAAGACGCGCACGGCGTAGCGCAGCTCCTTCAGTGCGCGATTGAGCATTTTCAAATCGGCAACGGTCGTCTGGTCGCGCCCCATCTTCAGCGCGGTGACGATCATTTCCTCGATCAGCTCACGCGGCTTTTCGGTGTGAATCTCGTCCACGAGCTCGCGTATTTTCTGATCGAGCCGCGCGTCGCCGATCATGTTGCTGCGAATGGGGCGGTTGCTCGCTCCGCCGGTGGGGTCTTGCATGGGGATGTTTTGGGCTGCCAGCTAGGGTAGCAGCCC
>JANXZI010000071.1 GCA_025355595.1 Spartobacteria bacterium | reverse complement strand
GAGCCGTACACGCCAGCCATCGATCTCGACATTCGTCCTCCTCGGAAAAGGCATGGCGGCATCCGGCTCCTGATTGGCGTTCATCGGGCATTCCCCAAGCAGCACCTTTGCCAAATGCGCCGGGTATTTCCGGATGGCATCGCGGAGGTTGCGCAAATTCCCGTTTGCGCGGCGCGCGGATGGGCGTAGGCTCGCCGCCCATTTTCCAAAGACATACGCACTTTCAACACGACATGACCACGCAACTCGACCAGCTCAAGCAACTCACCAAAGTCGTCGCCGACACGGGCGACTTTGAATCCATGAAGGCCTACAAGCCGCAGGACGCGACGACGAATCCGTCGCTCATCCTCGCCGCCGCGTCGAAGCCCGAGTACGCGCCGCTGGTGGAGAGGGCGATCACGGATCGCAAGGGCAGCGGCCTCGCCGGCGCGAAGCAGGTGGACGATGTCGTGGATCACATCCTCGTGAATTTCGGCCTCGAAATCCTGAAGATCGTCCCCGGTCGCGTGAGCACGGAGACGGATGCGCGCCTGTCGTTCGACACCGCGGGATCGATCGCGAAGGGCCGCCAGCTCATCGCGCTTTACGAGAAGGGCGGCATCAGCCGCGACCGCGTGCTGATCAAGATCGCGAGCACATGGGAAGGCATCAAGGCCGCGGAGGTGCTGGAAAAGGAAGGCATCCACTGCAATCTCACGCTCCTCTTTTCCCTCGCGCAGGCGGTGGCGTGCGCGGAGGGCGGCATCCAGCTCATCTCGCCATTCGTGGGGCGCATTCTTGATTGGTTCAAGGCGAGCACGAAGAAGGACTACGCGCCGGCCGAGGATCCCGGCGTGGTGTCGGTCAGGCAGATCTACAATTACTACAAGAAATTCGGCCACAAGACCGAGGTGATGGGCGCGTCGTTCCGCAACAAGGGGGAGATCACGGAACTCGCGGGCTGTGACCTTCTCACGATCAGCCCCGCGCTGCTCGGTGAACTCCAGGCGAGCACGGAGCCGCTCACGCGCAAACTCGACGCGGCCGCCGCGAAGGGCATGGACATCGCGAAGCTGCACTTCGACGAAAAGAAGTTCCGCTATGATGTGAACGACGACGCGATGGCGACGGAGAAGACGGCGGACGGCATCCGCAAATTCGCCGTGGACATCGTGAAGCTCGAGTCACTCGTGACTGCGAAGCTGAAGTAGTCCGGCGAAGCGCGCTCAGTCGTAGCGCACGGAGTCGAGGTGGATCTTCGGCGCGAGTATGCGGATGAATTCGCGCATCGCATGGTCCGCCCATTTGCGCAGCGCCTCGCTGCTTTTCGCATCCGGCACGGCAGGCACGCCGGCGCTCACGAGGATGTAGGCCCACCGCTGGCTCACGCCGCGGAAGAGCCGGTCGCGATTGTCTATCGCCCAGCGCGACCAGTGCCCCGCACAGATGTCCTTTTCCCCGACGAACCAGTAGAACGTCTCCAACTCGCGGGTTGCGGCGGCGTCGCCCTGCTTCACTACGCGCGTGCTGCGGAGCTGCGCGATCGGGAAGGTTCCGTGCTGCGTCAGCGGCATCGCAAAGTGATCGGCCTCCTGAAGCGTCCAGCCCTGCGCCTGGAGGCAGCGCTCGGGACGGTGGATGGCCGTGCTCATGTCGTGCCCCGAAAGCACGATGGAGACCATGATCTCGTAGCCTTCGAGATTGCGGTAGGTCTTCCGGGCAAAGCGCGTGCCCGTGGCTTCCCCGAGTGTCTCACGTTCGGCGGCGGTCATTTCCGCATCGGTGCCCTTCCAGTTGCCGACGAAATCCGGCAGCGCCATCACGATGCCCGCGGGCTGCTCACCGCCTTTGGGCAGCAGGAAAACGGTCGCGATGCCGAGCGCGAGGAATGCGACGAGCGTGGCGAGCCTGCTAGTAGTCATAGCGCAGCGTTTTTTTCTGTTTTGGTTGCTTCGGCGCCGTCACGGGCGCCGGGCCGGCCGCGGATGCGGACCGCGCCGGGAACCATCGCGCAAAGGTCTCCGGCCAGTCGCGGTTGAGCACATTTCCAAATCCCACCATCGCGATGACTGCGACGGGGAAAAACACGAGGCCCGAGTAGTCATGGTAGAGGCCGGTGGCGGTCTTCGGATCGAGGAACCGCGCAAACAGCACGACGGAAAAAACGCGCGCGAAATTCCCCAGCACCGCGAAGAGAAGCGAGCCGGCGAAAAGCACGAGCCCGCGCACGGGGCCGCGGCTTGTGAAGTACGCGTAGAGCGCCGCGAGCGCGCTCATCGCCATGAGCGAGCGGATGCCCGAGCAGCCGCCCGCGATTTCCATCGGCGGGAAGCGTCCATCGGGCGACGAAATGTTGCTGCCATCCACGAGGATGGGGACGCCGCACACGGAGGACAGCATGCCGATGGCCTTCCCCGTGAGCACCTGCAGCGGCACGGTGCCCTGCACGACACCGCCGAGCGGCGTCATGAAAAGGAGGAACACGCACGGGAAAAGCACGACACGGCTGAGCGGCGTGCCGAAAAGAAAACGCACCGCGCCGTAGCACAGCAGCGGCAGCGCAAAGATCGTGTAGCGCGCCTCCGTACACCGCACGCCGGCGACGAAGAGCAGCACGCCCGCGCCCGCGAACCACAGGCCGGAATTCGCGCCCTGCTTCGGCAGCACGGCGATCTCGCGCCAGCGGAACAACACGAGCGCCACAGCCACCGGGATGATTCCCCAGCAGTGCTGCTGATCATTTTCCGAGCTCCATCCGTCCGTGATCCACTTTGCGGCGCTGGCGCTCCCGCCGACAAACGCGAGAATCCCAAAGTACGCGTATCCGATCGCGCCCGCGAGCGCCCCGAGCAGCAGCGCCTGCAC
>JANXZI010000331.1 GCA_025355595.1 Spartobacteria bacterium | reverse complement strand
CGCTACGCGGAGAAGGCGGTGGAGTTCATCAAGAGGCACAAGGCCGAGCCGTGCGATCCGTTCTTCCTCTACTTCGCGTCCACCTTCCCGCACACGCCGCTCTTCGCGTCGGAAAAATTTAAGAACAAGACGCCGCGCGGTCGCTACGGCGATGTCGTGGAGGAACTCGACTGGGCCGTGGGCCAGATCCTCGACACGCTGCGCAGCGAGGGGCTCGACAAAAACACCTTCGTCTTTTTCACAAGCGACAACGGCCCGTGGCTCATCCGCAGTCTCGCCGGCGGCAGCGCCGGACTGCTGCGCGACGGCAAGGGCAGCACGTGGGAAGGCGGCATGCGCGTGCCCGGACTGGCATGGTGGCCGGGAAAAATCCCCGCGGGAACCGTCTGCCACGAAGTCGCGACGACGATGGATCTGCTGCCGACGATCGCGAAGTTCGCCGGAGCGGAAACGCCGAAGGATCGCGACATGGACGGTGGGGACATCGCACATCTGCTCCTGGATTCGGACGGACCCAGCCTCATCAAAGCAGAAACATCCGGACGCTCACACGCGGCTGGAGCGAAAGCCGGGAGCACGAGCATCGTTCGCCCGCTGCGCGAAGTCTTCTGCTACTACCGCGGCACTGAGCTGTTCGCCGCGCGACTTGGCCCGTGGAAGGCGCACTTCATCACACAGGCCGCGTACGGTGCGCCGAAGCCCGAGCCGCACGACCCGCCGCTGCTCTTCAATCTCGAAGCCGACCCCGGCGAGTCCTTCGAGTGCGGTGCGGAGCATCCCGACGTGTTCGCGAAAATCAAAGCCGCCGTGGAAAAGCACAAGGCCTCGCTGAAGCCCGTGAAGAACCAGCTCATCGAGACGGTGGCGAAGTAGCAGTCACACATCCGC
This sequence comes from Spartobacteria bacterium, assembly GCA_025355595.1. Classification (GTDB taxonomy): domain Bacteria; phylum Verrucomicrobiota; class Verrucomicrobiia; order Chthoniobacterales; family Chthoniobacteraceae; genus SXWH01. The sequence goes on along the minus strand of JANXZI010000331.1, from coordinate 2,422 downwards.
GCCTCAAATCACCAGCGCGGACGGAAGCACGAAAGAAAATGGGAGCGCACGCTTCCAGCGTGCCGGTTTGCGCATCATGCGCGAACCATCGGCGTGTTTCCTGCGCGTGTATCGAAACATGTGTCCGGCAGGGATGCCGGACACTGCACGCTGGAAGCGTGCGCTCCCATTTGCAAAGTGCCTTCGCGCGCCAGTCGTAAATTGCGGCGCTGAAGATGGCGCTGCATCAGACGCGAGGACATCCGCCTGCGCTCACGCGCGCCACTCGGGGACGGCCTTGGCGATCTTCCACATCGTCTCGTCGAGCGCGCCGCCGATGCCTTCGGTGCGGATGTTCACCAGCGCGGCCCAGCAGAGGCCGCTCGCCGTGCGCACCATGATGGACGATGTGCCGGGCAGGCTGCCGTTGTGCCACCAATTGGGAGCCTTGTTCACGGCCCAGCCGCACGCGTAGCTGGCGCTCGCGGCGCTCGGCGTGGTCATCGTCTTCAGCGTCTCGGCGCGCAGGATGTCGGGCGGATTTGGGAATCCATCCACGCGCATCGCGAACTGCACGAGGTCGCCCGCGGTGGCGATCCATCCACCGTGCGAATCCATGCGGGCGACATTCATGCCGTACGGACTTCCGCCGCCACCCGTGTGGTACGCGACTTCATTCGGCGCGCGCTCGGCGAGTGTGTTGCCCGCGAGGCGCATCGTGGTGATGCCGCATTTCGTGAGCACCTCGCGCTGCACGGCCTGTGCGTACGGCAGGCCGGTAAGCTTCTCGATGAGCCGTCCGAGGATGCAGTAGCCGAAGTTCGAATACGCGTACGCGGCACCGGGTTTGTTGATCAGCAGCTGGTTCCGGAGTGTCCACTCGATCAGTTCCGCGTGCTTCATCGCGGGGTGCAGAAACATCGGGTCGTCCTTCTTGTTCAACCATCCGCCGCAGGTGTGCGTGAGCAGATGCGCGACGGTGATTTCTTTCACCGAGTCCGGCACATCCTTTCCCAAATCAAAACCGAGCCTGCCCTTTTCGCCGAAGACAAGATCCTCGACCCGCAGTTTCCCCTGCTCGACGAGGGAAAAAATCGCCGCAGACGTGAACGGTTTGCTCACGCTCGCGATGCGGAAAAGATGCCGCGGCGTGACCAGTTCGTTCGTCGTGCGATCCACGATGCCGAAGCCCTGATCGAAGACAACTTTCCCGCGCGCCGCGAGCGCCACCGCCATGCCGGGAACCCCAAAGCGCTCCATGAATTCACGCACGATGTTCGCGATGGCCTGCTGCTCCGGCTGCGGGAGTTCAGGCGGTGCGGACTCTGTGCGGGGCACACCGAGCTTCAGTCCAGCGACACCGACTGCTCCGGCGATGCCGATATTTTTCAGGAACGCACGGCGGCTCGTCTTCATCCTCACCGTCTATCCGCGATCCATCGTCGCGGACAAGCTGCGACTGCCGCGAGGCGTCTCAGTATCCCTCCTCAGTAATCTCATCCGGACTTCCGCGCGGAGTTGACGCGCGACTTCGCGACGATCCGCCGAGTGAAAATTCCCGCGCACGAATTGGCGCAGGGCATTGCCGTCGTTACGCGATGACTTCGCTCACCACCTCGCCATGCACATCCGTGAGGCGGAAATCGCGGCCAGCGTAGCGATACGTGAATTTTTCGTGGTCGAAGCCGAGCAGTTTCAAAATCGTCGCGTGCAGATCGTGAACGTGGACGGGTTTCTCAACGGCCTTGAATCCGAACTCATCGGTCGCGCCGTGGACGTGACCGCCCTTCACGCCGCCGCCCGCCATCCAGAGCGTGAAGCCGTGATGGTTGTGGTCGCGTCCGTTTTTCACGCCCGCATTATTCGAGCCGGGGGTGGAAATCTCGACGGTGGGCGTGCGTCCGAATTCGCCGGAGCAAATGATCAGCGTGTCCTTCAGCATGTCGCGCTGCTTGAGATCGGTGAGCAGCGCGGCGATGCCCTGATCGCATTCGCCCGCGAGCTTGCGGTGATTTTTCTCGATCTCGTCGTGGCTGTCCCACGGCTGTCCGTCGCCGTGCCAGACTTGCACAAAGCGCACGCCTTTCTCCAGCAAGCGACGCGCGATGAGGAACTGCTCGGCCTGTTTTCCTTTGCCGTACATCTCGCGGATTTTTTCCGGTTCGCGTGTGATGTCAAAGGCGTCGCTTGCGTCCATTTGCATCCGGTACGCGAGTTCAAAACTTTGGATGCGCGCTTCGAGCCTCACGTCCTTTGCGCGCTTGGCGAGGTGCTCGGCGTTCAAGCGCTGGAGCACATCGAGCTGCGTGCGCTGCTCGGTGAGGCTCACGCGCTTGTTGTGGATGTTTTCGATCAACTCCTCGATGGTCTGCTTGCGCGTGTCCACGTAGGTGCCCTGGAAAATGCCGGGCAAAAATCCGCTCTGCCAGTTCTGCGATTCCTG
>JANXZI010000272.1 GCA_025355595.1 Spartobacteria bacterium | reverse complement strand
GCGCTGCCGGAGATCCGCGACCTCACGGTAACCGAGGCGCAGATATTCCTGCTTACTCGTCGCCCACGAGCCACCGCGCAGCGCACGCCATTCGCGATGCTGCGGGCTGCTGCTGTAGGTGTCGTCCACCCACTGCCACACGTTGCCCGTCATGTCGAAAAGGCCCGCCTTGTTCGCGGGGAAACTCCCGACCGGCGAAGTCTGCGGGAATCCGTCGGTGTAGCCGGCGATGAATGGCGGACGCTTCCGCGAAGTGTCCGCAAAATTCCCCGCCCGCGCCGGCGGTGGCCACGACCGACCCCATGCAAACTCGCGCACCCCGCCGTCCCGCTCCTGCGGCGTCGTGCCGCCCTCGCCCACGATCCCCGAGGCGGCGCTCCACTCCGCATCCGTCGGCAGGCGGTAGCTCTGGCCCTCGACAAGTTGCTCGGCCTTGATCTCGCGATCCGTGAGCCACTGGCAGAATACGCGCGCCTCCTCCCAGTTCACATTCACGACGGGATGCGTCTCCTCCTGCGGAAATTCCAGCGGCATGCGGACGACACCCGTCGCCTCGCAGAACGCCTGAAAATCCCGCACCCGCACGGGCCACACGCCCGCGAGCACGTCGCCTGACGGCACGAATTTCATGCCCAGCGAATTCTCCCACTTCTCGCCACGGTGCGGCACGGGCCGACGCTCGAAACGCACGCCCACGAACGCCTGCTCCCCGGCCTTCACTTGGGTGGTCACCTCCGCATTCCGATAGCCCGCGAGCCGCAGCGAATACTTCCGCTCGCCCGGCTCGAGATCGTCCATGAGGAAAGGCGTGAGCCCGATTTCCTTGCCGTCGAAAAACACGCTGGCCTGCGCCGGCGCGCTCGTGATTTTTGCGCGGCCACAGGGAAACGCAAACGCGACACCGGCCTCCGCTCCCGGCTCGGCCCGCACCGTGCGCTCCTGCTCAGGCCAGCCGCGATAGCGCGCGGAGAGCTTGTGGTCGCCCTCGCACAGCGCGATGTCGCACGGCGCAGTCCCCACCGTTTTGCCATCCGCAAAAATCTCCGCACCCTGCGGCGAACTGCTGATGAGAAATTTCCCCGATCCGAATTGCAGCGACACCGGCGTGCTCTCGCCGCTCGTGATTTCAAATGTCGCGCGCTTCTCGCCGCCGCCGTGCCGCATCACCGCCTCGTACGCGCCAGTTGGCAGCTCGCCGAAATCCACCGGCGTCTTCCCGCTTTTCACGATCTCCGTGCCGCGGCGGATTTCGAATTCGCACCCCGCCGGTTCCGAGCCCACATGCACGCCGCCGGTGCTGCGATGCAGTGAAATTGCGCGAGGCTTGGCCTCCATGTCCGGCGCGATCTTCAGCGACACATCAAGCGGATCGTAGCCCGCCATCATCACGCGGGCACTGCGCGCGCCGGATTTCACTCCCGTGAAATGCGCCGGGCTGCGCAGCATTTTTCCATCGAGGATCACCATCGCGCCAGGCGGATCAGTCTCCACGAGCGCCGAGCCTTCGCCCTGTGGCGGCGCACCCGGCCACTTTCTCCACACGCCAAACGCCGTCGCGCCCACGAGCAGCAGCGCCGCAATCGGCAGCCATTTCCTGCGCCGGTGCAGGCCGCCGAGCGGACGCCCATCGCGCACATTTTCCAAGTCCGCCCGCATCTCATCCGCCGTCGCGTAGCGCGCATCCGTGTCGCGCGCGCAGGCGCGGAGCAGCACGTCATTCAGCCGCATGAGCTGCACCTTGTCGGGCATCCCGGAGAGCCCCGTGTTCACCTCGGGGAACTGCAGGCGATCCTTCCCCATCGCGATTTCGTAGAGCACTTTTCCGAGGCTGTAAATGTCCGCCTGCGCCGTGCCGTGGCCCTCCGGCGGCACGTAGCCCTCGGTGCCGACGAACGAATCCTGCCCCATCGCCGACACCAGCCCGATGTCCGCGATTTTCGGCACGCCGCCGACAAAGATGATGTTTGCGGGCTTGATGTCGCGATGCACGAGCCCGTGCTGGTGCAGCGCCGCGAGCGCCGTGGTGAGCGAGAGCCCGAGCGTGACCACCTCGTCCGCTGGCAGCCGCGCGACGCGCTGTAGTTCGCTCTTCAGCGTCTTCGCCTGATACGCGGCGGGATCAAAAGTGCCGCGCGGCACCGCATCGTCCGCCAGCTCCATCACGTAGTAAAAAAATCCGCCATCATCGCTGCGCCCGACGTGCAGGATGTCCACGAAACCCTCGTGCTCGCGCGACACCGGCTCGAAGCGCGCCATGCCGTCAAACTCCCGCTCGAACGACCGCTCGTCATCGAAGCTCGCACGCGACACGATCTTCACCGCGCGCCACGCCCCCGTGAGCGAACGCGCCAGCCAGATCTCCCCGTAGCTCCCGCGCCCGATCGGCCGCACCACTTGGTGGTGCGGCACCGACGGCGGCGGTGTGGCGGTGGCTTGGGACATGACGTGCAGATGATGGCAAAAGCGCGCCCATTCCGCCATCGTCTCTTATTCTTATTCCTAATCTTATTCTTAATCCTCCTTTCGCCCGTCCCGCGAAGTCCGGGGAGTAAGAATAAGATTACGAATAAGACGGGGGATTCCGCGCATCACGCGATCGCCGCGCGCACCTCGTCCTCCGTGAGCGCGCGGTACGTCGCGGGCAGCGGCGCATCCTTCTCCAGCACCGCCGCCTCCACGCTCGCGTTTGCGAGATGCTCGCGCAGATGCGCCGCGACACGTGCCGCCTCCGGCGCCGCCGCATCCGAATCCACGGAAAGCGCGAGATGCCCCGTGCTCCACGTGCGCGCCGCCAGTCGCAGGGCATCCGCTAGATTCAATTCCGAGTGCCCGCGCTCCCGCATCGCCGCCTCCATTTGCGCGATGGCGTGCTGCTTTCCCGCGATCACGCCGAAGTCCTCGAACGCCCTCCCGAAGCCGCCGCCATTCGTGCGGATCGATCCGTCGTAGTCGAGCCGCAGGAAAAGATTCGGCGCATCGCCTCGACCGAGTTCCGCAAAGAGCAGCCGCGCAAGAAATGGCGGCCCGTAGATTTGCTCGAACGCCGCCTTCAGCGCGGGCGACAGCGAGTAGTTCGCGAGGCGGCGCAGCGCCACATCATCCGCCGAGCGCGCAAAGCCCTCGGTGCTCGCCAGCTCGATGGCCGTGAGCCGCAGCCGCTCCAGATCCCCGGGATGCCCGATGCCGCCGAGCGCGATGCGATCGTAGATTTCAAAGACCTTCTGCCGCTCGCGGCTGAGCGTGAAAAGCAGGAGGCCGTCGCGAAACCCGAGCGCGACGATGGGGCTGCCGGGCGCAAGCTGATCCTCGATGTACTCGCGGCGGTTCGCGATGGCCTCGACCCAGCGGAATGGTTCTTCGTGCATGGCGCGTCAGTCTGCGAGATTGCCTTTGAAGAGCTTCGCGAGCCGCGCGTCGGGGAGCGTGGCGATGCCGGATTTGGTG
>JANXZI010000176.1 GCA_025355595.1 Spartobacteria bacterium | reverse complement strand
ACCATCCAGAGCGGTCGGCCCGTGCTGCTCGGCTTCCACAAGCTCCAGGAGCCGCCGAAGACCGTCGAGCTGTTCATCGTCACCGCGACGGTGCTGAAGCCGACTCCCGCATCCGAGCCGGAGCAGACGCTGCGCGAGAAGCAGCGGTAGCACTTTTGCAAAGTGCCAGCCATCGCCTGCACCGGCGTGCTGCTCCGACGCACCGAGGAAGACCGCGAGGGAGGCGAAAGCGCGAGAAATCTGGCACGCCATCTTGTTGCGGCCCAGTTGCGTGGGAGCCGATTCGCGCATCGCGTCACCCGCTGGCAGGCCGGGAATGAATGCGCGCGGCGGAAAAATCAGCCTGGATTTTAGCGCGCTTTCAGCCAGCCGCCCGCGGCTTGGACCGGCGGCTGCGACTCGCCGGAGGTGACCCATGCGGCGAGGGCGGCGGGACGCTCGGCGGTCTTCGCCGGGAGCGGCACCGTCGCGGTGAATTGGCCGTCCGCAAAGCGCAGCGGCACGCTCGCGATTTGCAGCACGGTGAAATCGTGGCGCAATTTGTGACCGCTGTTTTCGCCTCGCTTCACGTCGGAGGTAAGTTCGCTGCCGAGCAGCGCGACCTCCGCAAGCACGGGGCGTGTCCCGGCCACACTCGGCGTGAAAGACACGTCGGCGGCATTTTCGCGCAGCGTGATCGTGAGCCGGCCGACTTTCGCCGACGACGCCGCAGGCAGGCCGGCGCGCGGTCCCCCGCCGCGCCATTCGCGGCCGTTCGCGACGAAGCCGGGCGTGTAAACTGAGTTGCTGCCCCACGCCGCAGCGTAGCGGCGCTGGCGCTCGGTATTTGCGGCGCTCGCAAAGCGATCGGGCCAGCCGAGGCGATCCCAGTAGTCCACATGAAACACGACCGGGACGAATTTTTTCCAAAGGTCCGGGCTGGTCTTCAGCGTGCTCACCCACGCATCGGCAGGCGGGCAACTGCTGCATCCCTCCGAGGTGAAAAGCTCGATCAGGGTCGCGGGAGTTTCAGCACTTTCAAAAGTGAGCGGCTCGGCCAGGGACGGCATGGCACTGATCACGAGCGAAGCGAGGATGGCGGGAGCTTTCATCGTCTGTTCTGAGTGGCGTTACAAAGGCACCGGGCAGTAGCCGCCGTGCTTCGCGTGATATTTCTGGTGATACTCCTCCGCCGCGTAGAATGGCCCGGCGAACTCGATCTGCGTGGTGATCGGTCCGCGGAGGGTGCCGCTCGCGTCGAGCTTCGCCGCAGAGGCGCGCGCCGCGGCTTCCTGCGCGGGCGTGGTGAAGAAAATCGCCGAGCGATACTGGCTGCCGACATCCGGGCCCTGGCGATCCCGCGTCGTCGGGTTGTGACTTTTCCAAAACACCACGAGCAACTGATCGACGCTGAGCTGCGCGGGATCATACTCCACCTCCACGACCTCCGCGTGACCCGTGCGATGCGAGCATACATTCTCGTAGCTGGGATTTTTCGTGGTGCCACCGGAGTAGCCGACGCGGGTGGCGGTGACGCCTTTCACGGCGGCAAATGTGGACTCGACGCCCCAGAAACAGCCCGCACCGAAGATCACTTTTTCCCGTGCCGTCTTCACGCCATCCTCGCGGAAGAGCAGCGAGGCGGAATTGATGCAGTAGCGCAGATTCGTCGGCGCGGGTCCGTCGTCGAAGACGTGGCCGAGGTGTGAATCGCAGCGCACGCAGTGAACTTCCGTCCGCGCCATGCCGAGCGCAGTGTCCTTCGTGCTGCCGATATTTTCCGCCGCGACCGGCTGGAAAAAACTCGGCCAGCCGGTGCCGGAATCGAACTTCGCATCCGAGCGGAACAGCGGCAGCCCGCAGGCGACGCAGGTGTAGAGCCCGAGCTTGTGGTTGTCGTGAAAGATTCCGCAGAACGCGCGCTCGGTTCCCGCAGTGCGGGTGATGCGGAATTGTTCATCCGTGAGCTGCAAGCGCCATGTGTCGTCGGATTTCACGACCTTCGGCACGGTGATCGGATCGGTGAGAGTGCCTGCGCCATCGAGGAGGCGGACGGTGACGGGGTTTGTATCGGTAATCATCGGTGTGTGGCTTTTGAAACGGCGGAGTTGTTCGGCCGCCGCGACGATGCCAACGGTGCCGAGGATGGTGGTGAGGAAGGTGCGCTTGGTCATGGGGCCGGAGTTCGTTGAGTTGGCGATTAGTCGGATGACATGCGGATTCCTTACAACAGGGCGAACAAGGCTCTTGGTCAGCTTCCCAGAAACCAAACCTTCACGGTGGAATCGTCCCGCCGCAGCGATGCAGATTTTGCTGGGAGATGTAAGGAATTGGGGCGCATCGCGACGAATGATCAAACCCGACCGACCGCATGCACGATGTCCATCGTTCTCCTTCTTTCCAAGCCTTCATGTCCAGCAGCACATCTTCGCGGACGCCGCTTCACGGCCCGCAGGATGTCGGATAGAAAACCGTCCGCAAAATGAACCCCGTCGCAAGATACTTCCACTGGCTGCACGGCAAATGGCCGGCGGGCGCGATCGAGAAACTGCCGGTGGTCGGCGAAGCCGGGGCGACCAATGTGCCGGGCGTGCGCATCGTCGGCGATCTCTCGGGCGTGCCGTTGCTGAAGTTCAGCTCGGAGACGGGCACGCTCGCGGTGCGCGCGATTTTGGCGGAGCCGGAATTTGTGCAGCAGCGCGGGCAGGATGCGGAGGTGCTCGACCTCGCGATCATCGGCGCGGGCGTCTCGGGAGTTTCCGCAGCGATGGAGGCGGCGAAGGCGGGGCTGCGCTACCGGCTTTTCGAGGCGACCCAGGTTTTCTCGACCGTGGCGAATTTTCCGAAGGCCAAACCGATCTTCACCTATCCGACGGAAATGGTCCCTGCCGGCGGCATCCAGTATCCGCCGACCAGCAGCGTGAAGGAGTCGCTGTTGGAAGACATGGAACGCCAGCGGCGCGAGGCGGGCGTCGAGACCGTGATGGCGCGCATCGAGCAGGTCGAGCAGCGCGGCGGCGTCTTTGTGCTGCACCACGGCGATGATGCGAAGACGGAGACTCGCGCGCTCCGCGTGATCGTGGCCATCGGTCGCAGCGGGAATTTCCGCCGCATGGGCGTTCCCGGCGAGGAACTCGACAAGGTGATGAACCGTCTGCACGACCCGAAGGATTTTGCCGGAAAGGACGTGCTCGTCGTGGGCGGCGGCGACAGCGCGGCG
>JANXZI010000148.1 GCA_025355595.1 Spartobacteria bacterium | reverse complement strand
GAAAATCGTGAGCGGTCTGCGGGATCTCGGTCTCGGAATTTTGATCACCGACCACAACGTGCGCGAGACGCTGAGCATCGTGGACCGTGCGTATCTCATCTTCGAGGGCCGAGTGCTCATGGAGGGTACGAAGGATTTCCTGATCAACAACCCCGAGGCGCGCAGACTCTACCTCGGGGAAAATTTTTCGATGTGATGGATCCGATGTTCACTCGTATTCTTATTCTTAATCCTATTCTTATTCCTCTTTTCGCTCCGGTGGCACCGTGCGGTGCGGGGAACAAGAATAGGATTAAGAATAAGAATACGAGGATGAGCAGCTCTACGCGCGTCGTGCAGGCTGCGGGAGTTTTTTCCACGCCGTGCAACCCAAGGTGCTTGCAGGCCAAGGAACGGATCTGGCATTTTCACAAAAAAAGAACGAAAGAGTAACACCATGCAAACAGCCAACGTAAACGTCCCAGTCAGAGTCACCGGCCGCCACATCAGCATCACGGATGCGATCCGCGATTATGCGAAGACGAAGCTCGAGCACATCCATCTCGACTACCCGCGCATCATCGAGGCGCACGTCATCCTCGACGTGAGCAAGCACCGCCAGAACGCGGAAATCGTCCTGCACTGCGCAAACCACATCACCATCGAGGCCGACCACGAGTGCGACGACATGTATGCCGCGATCGACGGCGTGACCGCGAAGATCGCGCAGCAGATGCGGAAGTACAAGACGAAGATGCTCCGCAGCCACCGCCCGCGCAAAAGCGTGGCCCGGAACTTCGATGAACATGTGCTGCACATTGACGAGCACTTCGAACTCCACGAGGAGACCGAGGCCAAGCATATCGAGACCGAGCAACTCGAAGTGCACACGCTTTTCGTGGACGAGGCGATCCTCCAGCTCGAGATGGCGGCAAACCGCCTCTTCGTCGTCTTCGTGAACGCGAAGACGGACAAGGTGAACATTCTCCAGCGCCGCAAGACCGGCGGCTTCGGACTCATCGAGGTCACCGTCCCGCACTGACCGCCGCGCGCAGCGCGCGATCGCTGCGCAGCACGTCGGAAAAAGTCGAGAGCAGGAACTGGCGTCCGCGCACGTCTCCGAGAAATGTCGCGGCGAGATCCGCGTCGCCGACCTGCGGCAGCACATGCACGTCCTCCTCCGTGATCGTGAGCGCCATCCCACTCGCAGCGAAGGGAAATTGTTCCTGCGCCACGCAGAGCCAGCGGCGGAAAACTTCGGGTTGCTGATGTGCGAGCCGGTCGAGCGTCGCGAGCCATGCGTCCTCCTCAGAGTCGAGATGAGCGCGCGCTCCGAGCGTGCGCTGCCTCAAGGTTTGGAGTGCCGCCTTTCCGGCAGCGTGATGGATTCCGACTTTCAGCGGCCCCGTCAGCGCCGCGATTTCACCGAAGCATCCGAGCATCGTGGCGAGATCATTTTCATCGCCGGCAAACTCCGCGCCCGGCTGCCACGCCGCGCCGAGCGGCGGCGAGATGCACGTCGGCGAAAGCCCCGAGTGTGCAGACTCGAGCGCGAGAAAAAGAAACTCCTCGTCGCTCCATCGTTCCCGCCCGCCCGCGAAGCAAAGCTCGCAGTCCGGCGCTGCACCGTGCCCGCTCCACAGCGTGCGGATCGCCTGCTGAAGCTGCGCCGCGTGCGCGAGTGCGCGGCCAAATTTTACCGCGACACGCGCGAGCGTCTCATCCTCGCACCGCAGCGTGCGAGCGGATGCGAGCGGCCACTCGCGATCCGTGTAGCGCGCATGCCACTCCGCCGCAAGACAGCCGGAGTCTTCGAGCGCGACGATCTCTGCGTCGAGTGCGTCGAGCGACATCGCATCGGCGCGCGGATCAATTTTGTCGCCAATGGCGCACGAGAACCAAGTGTAACCCGCGATCGCAAACGCCGCGGCCTCCTCCGTCGTGCGGATCGTGCAGCCCGCACCCCAAGCACCGGCGTGCCCCGCATGTTTCAGCGCATTCACCGTCGCGGCGAGCATCTCGCGCGGCCCGGCATCGGCGGAGCCGTCCTCGCCCGTGAGCCGGTGCATAAGCACGGGCGCGATTCCATTCTCATGCGCTGCGCGCACTGCATCCGCAGGGAAATGGAGGCCGGTGCAGCCGAGCGCGACGGTCGGTCGCGCGGCGAGTGGTGAGGGAGCGGGCAGGGGCATCGCGCCACCTTCCACCGCGCGTGCCGTGCGATTCAACGATCAAACTCGGTGCGCGCTTGCACGCCGCGGTGCCGCCCTGTTTGCTCTCCGCCCCACTATGGAAAAAGTCATCATCCTCGGCACCGGCTGCGCCGGACTCACCGCCGCGATCTACTCCGCCCGCGCCAATCTTTCACCGCTCGTCTTCGAAGGCCACGAGCCCGGCGGACAGCTCTCCACCACCACGATGGTGGAGAATTTTCCCGGCTTCAAGGAAGGCATCATGGGCCCCGAGCTGATCATGAACATGAAGGCGCAGGCGGAGCGTTTCGGCGCGCGCTTCCAGTATGCGGATTGCACGGGCCTGAAGAAAGCGGACCATCATGTGAGCGTTCAGATCGAGGGCAAGTGGATGGACACGCGCACGCTCATCATTGCCAGCGGCGCAAGCGCGAAGTGGCTTGGCATCGAGCGCGAGCGTGAGCTCACCGGCCACGGCCTCACGTCGTGCGCGACGTGCGACGGCGCGTTCTACCGCAATGTCCCTGTGTGCGTCGTGGGCGGCGGAGACAGCGCGTGCGAGGAGGCCACATTCCTCACGCGCTTCGCATCAAAGGTGTATCTCATCCACCGTCGCGATTCGCTGCGCGCCTCAAAGATCATGGCCGACCGCACGCTCGCGAATCCGAAGATCGAGCCGATCTGGAACAGCACAATCGCGGAATATCTCACGGACGCGGAAGGCGAGATGCGCGCGGTGAAGCTGCGTGATTTGAAAACGAACGCCGATCGCGAGACCGACGTGAAGTGTGTCTTCGTCGCCATCGGCCACACGCCGAATACCGCGCCATTCAAGGGCGTGCTCTCAATGGATGAGAACGGCTACCTGCTCCAGCAGGGCGGCACGACGGCGACAAATGTCCCCGGAGTTTTTGCCGCTGGCGATGTCGCCGATCACCGCTATCGCCAGGCGATCACGGCGAGCGGTCAGGGCTGCGCCGCGGCGCTCGATGCCGAGCGCCACCTCTCCGAACAGGGCGCGGAGTAGTGCTGTGTCAGCGGTGAAATGACGGGGTGATTTTCGAGGCCACCGGCGGTGACTGGTGACTGATGAACAGTGACTGGTCTTCCGCTTTTTCACGACGCAATCATGGCTGGATACCAGCACTTCTCACCAGTCACCAATCACATCGTGCGGACGTTCGGTGGCCCATCATTTCACGACGGACGCGGCACTAGGCATCCGCGCTGCTCAGTTTTGCTGGCGCATATTCCGCTGGAGCACGAGCGAGATCATCTGCAGTAGCTCATCACTCGGCACGGGCTTGAAGACCACGAGCCCGTCCGAGCGCTGGAGGAAGTCATTCGTCCGCGGATCGTCGCCATTGCCCGTGACGAAGAGAAACCGCGAGCACAGGTACGGCTTCACCTTTTGCACCGCGAGATAGAACATGTCGCCGGGCATCGTCGGCATCATCATGTCGCAGATGATGACGTCGAAATCCATCGCCATCGTTTCGCGCAGGCCCTCCACGCCGTTGCGCGCCGTAGTCACGACAAAATTGCGCGCCTCGAGCAGCAGCTTGAGTGTGTCGGCGAGATCCACGTCGTCATCGAGCAGGAGGATGTTCGTGATTTCGAGATCCTGCGTGGCATCGTCGCCCGGGAACGGCGATGTGGCGGGGCCGCCGCGCTGCGATGGGAAGCGCACGGTGCGTTCCTGTCCGGCGGTGGGCAAGGGGATGACGTGAGGAGTGGGTGAGGCCATGATTCTCATTTCTGAAAAGCAGATGTCGTGCTTGATTGGCACGATTGGCGCGATAGCTTCCGCCGCCACGTCCGCCGTGAAAAAAGCCAGTATAGCTCAGTTGGTAGAGCGCTCGATTTGTAATCGAAAGGTCGCGGGTTCGAATCCCG
>JANXZI010000142.1 GCA_025355595.1 Spartobacteria bacterium | reverse complement strand
TTGGCGAGGAAGCAGCCGCCGATGGTGAGGATGAGCGTGATCACCAGCGCCTCGACGTAACGGAAGCCCTTGTTTTGCAGGAAGAGCACGATGAGCACATCGAGCGAGGTGATGACGCAGCCCCAGACGAGCGGGATGCCGAAGAGCAATTGCAGGCCGATGGCCGAGCCGATGACTTCCGCGAGATCGCACGCGGCGATGGCGGTTTCGCACAGCAGCCACAGCGACCAGACAACGGGCTTCGGGTAATGGTCGCGGCAGGCCTGCGCCAGGTCGCGCCCGGTGGCGACGCCCAGCTTGATGCACAGATGCTGGAGCAGGATGGCCATCAAGTTCGAGATCAGGATGACCGAGAGCAGCGAGTAACCAAACTTTGCACCGCCTTCGAGGTCGGTGGCCCAGTTGCCGGGATCCATGTAGCCGACGGAGACGAGGAAGCCGGGGCCGGAGAAGGCGAGCAGCTTGCGCCAGAAGGAGGGCGTCTTTGGAATGGGGACGCTGCTGTGAACTTCCGGCAGCGAGGCGTCGCCTCCGGTCCTGCGCCAGCCAGTTCTTGGATGCGGGCCTTCCATTTTTAATGCGGATGACGGGGTTGGGTGAACGGGGCAGGCACGCCTTTCTCTCAGGCCGCCAGTGAAAGCTTGCAACAACAATCTTAGCTGTGGCTAACTTTGTTTTGACTGCCATACAACATTTGGCGTCGTGAACAGCTTGACGCCCGAAGCCTGGCGCGGTCACGGTGCCGCGCATGCCCGCCCAGCCGAAAGCGAAAGCCGCACCCCGCAGTTCCGCCGCCGTGGAGGACTACCTCGAGCGCATCCTGGAACTGATCAATACGAAGGGCTACGCGCGGGTGGTGGACATCGCGCAGAGCCTGAAGATCTCACAGGCCAGCGTGACGAACATGGTGCAGCGGATGGACGGGGACGGGCTGCTGAAATACGAGCGCTACCGGGGCATGGTGCTCACGGCCTCGGGCGAGGCGCTGGCGAAAAGCATCACGCGCCGGCACAGGATTCTCACGGATTTCCTGCGGCTCTTCGGGCTCGATGAGGAGCTGATTTTTCACGACGTGGAGGGCATGGAGCACCATGTGAGCCCGCCCACGCTGAAGGCGATCGAGGCGCTCACGGCCCAACTCCGCCGGCAGCCCGCGCTGGTCGCACGCGTGAGGCTGTGACGCGCGGTTGCGTTGCGCGCGGCGTTCCGCTAGTGCCCACGCACATGAAATTGATCCGCATTGCCCTCGCGCTCCTCCTGCTTCCGTTTTTCGGCGGGTGCGTGTCCACCGTCGGTCCCACGCCGGGCCAGTTCAAACAGGCGCGCGTGGCGATGCTCGCGGAGATTCAGGCGGAGCCGAGGGACGCCTACTTTGTCGGCCGTCGCTACTTCAAGACGGAGTACAAATTCTGGGGCTTCGTGCGGGCTTCCGGCCATCCGTGGAGCGAGGCGAAGCTCGTGATGCTGAATGAAAACCAGAAGCTCGCGCCAGACCGCAGCGGGACGAAGCTCGGGGCGGACAACAATTTCGAATACAGGCTCCAAGGCCATTTTTCCGGCGACACGGTCTATGAGCCGGCGAGCAATGGGATGTATCCCGAGTTTGTGCTGAACGGCTACGCGCTACGTTCGCAGACGCCTGCGCCGATTTTTCGCGAGGCCGGCGCGACCAATCCGGACCGGCTGATCATCGCGCAGCCGTACTGAGGCTGGTCATCCCGTTGGCGCAGTCGTCGTGATATAACCGTTTAATCGAACGTGCGCGGGTGTGATGGGTGACTGGTGAAAAGTGACTGGTATCCAGCGGTGATTGCCTTGTGAAAACCGGAGGACCACTCACTGTTCACCAGTCACCAATCACCGCCCCGGACTCGGGGAACCACCGCATCATTTACCGCTGACGCCGCACTAATGCGCGACCGGCGGCGGGAGCGGCGGCTCGACGACGGGCTCGACCGGGACGCTGAGCGGGATTTGCTCGGCGCGCAGGATCTCGAAGACGTGATTGATGAGCCCGCGGTAATGCTGCTGCACGATGGCGTCGGGTGACTCCTTTTGCAGGGTGAGGAAGTCGGCGTAGTCCTCCTGCAATTTCAGCGCGAGCAACGTGCGGAGCTGCGTGACGGCGTCCGGCGCGGGATCCGAGGTGCCTGCGGACATCGCGAGACCACGGGCCTCGCTGTCGGAGGTGAGTTCCTCGACGCGGGACTGTAATTCGGCGACGCGACCCTCGAGCTGGATGACGAGGCGCTTGAGTTCGTCGGGGCTGAGGTTGGCCTCTTCGTGCGAGAGCACCGGGCGGTCCTCGCGGCGTGCCTTGGTGCCTTCGGTTTCTGCGCGGCGCAGGCGGTTTTGCGCGGTGGCGATGTCACTGCGCAGACCGGCGACGTAGGATTCGATCTGCTTGAGCGTGGCGGAAAAATTGAAGCCCGGCTGGCTGCGTTCGCCGCGCTCCTGGTCGCGGGGGACATACGTGGGCCGCTCCTTGCGTTCATTCCGCCCGCGGCGGCGACGACCGCCTCCTTCTTCCGCAGCCGGCTCGTTTTCGTCCTTTTCCTCATCCTCGTCGTCTTCGTCTTCGTCGTCCTCTTCCGCATCAAGCGCCTCGAGACGGGCAATTTTTTCGGCCTCGCGCCATGCGGCGATTTCCTGGTTCACGGCCTCGACCGCGGCGGGATCCTCACTCTCGGCGGCGACGCGCAATTTTTCCTGAAGCTCCGCGGGCACCGGCGCCTCGACCTCCTCGACGGCGGCGCGGGGTTCGGCGGCGGCGCGCTGGCGCGGCTCGGGGGCGCTGTCGGCTTTTAGCACGGAAAGGATCGCCTCGGGCAGGTCGGCGACCTCCTTGCGCAGCGTGGACTGCCATTTTCCATTCCAGCGCGCGACGGCGCGGGCGATCATGCCGAGCAGATTTTCATGCAGCGCGGCGAGCCGCGAGCCGCCGTAACGCAAAACGCTGAGCTGGGTCACTGGTGCGTTGTTCACGTTGAACGTCGAAAATACGACGGCGGAAAGGATGGCTTTTGCGTCCTCCGGCGGGAGGTCCGCGAGCTGGAGCTGGAGCGCCCACGGCTTGCCGCGGCCGATGAAGACATTGCCGATGAGCTTCGAGTGCTCGGGCTTCAGCGAGCCGGTCTCCGCATTCCACATGCTGCGGCAGGTCGCGGCGGCGACCTTCACGGCCTCGCTGAGTTCCACTCGGGCGAGCGAACGCGCCATGCTCAGGCGCAGCCGGTAGCCGTTGTCGGTGTCCATTTTTGCGAGGCCGTCGAGCACCGTGGCGCGCGCTTCGGGGGCGAGATCCTTCCACGCGCTCTCGATGGCGCGCACGCCGAGGATCCACGGGAGCAGCGGCATCGCGGCGAGCGCGGCGGCGATGCCGTCGCCGCTTTCGACCAGGCAAGCGTGCATGAGGCGCGTCGCTCGGTCCTCGTCGGCGGGCGAGAGGCGGTTGGTGTTGCCGTTTTGCGCGAGCGCGGCGAGGTCCGCCTTTGGATCGCCGGAGTCCTGCACGGGCGCAGGCGGCTCCACGGGCGCGGGCGGCGTTTCGGTCAAAGTGGGACTCACCGGCTCGGGATTCGGTGAAGCAGTGGAGCCAGGCGCCTCGGGCGAGGATTCTGGCGTCGGCGTGGGAATGTCTTTTGCCATGGGTTTGAAAAAATCGGCCCTATGAATGGCGACGCGTTTCGCCGTGGCGAGGGTTTTTTTTTGCGCGGCGGGGCCACGCCGCGATCTTAATCCTATTCCTAATCCTATTCTTACTCCGCACGGTTTCGCCTCTTTAAGGCTGCTTCCGAAGACGACGGCGGCGAATAAGAATAGGAGTAAGAATAAGATCGAGCCCCCGCCGCCTTTTCGCTTCCCCCCTCGCCGCGCGCGTTCTACTTCCTCTGGGTTCAATTTTTCAAAACCAAAACCAAGACTCAGCCATGGCCAAGACGACCGCAGCACCCGCAGAAGAAAGCAAAGTAATCGCCGCACGGAACAAGAACCTCGACATGGTCCTGCAGACCATCGTGAAGGAATACGGCGACGGCGCGATCATGCGGCTCGGCGACTCAAAGCAGATGGACGTCGAGGCGATCCCGGTGGGAAATATTTTGATCGATCGCGCACTCGGCTGCGGCGGACTGCCGCGCGGGCGCATCGTGGAGATCTTCGGCCCGGAAAGCTCGGGCAAGACCACGCTCACGCTCACCGCCATCGCGCAGGCGCAAAAGCGCGGCGGGCTCGCGGCGTTCATTGATGTGGAGCACGCGCTCGACCCGCAGTACGCGAAGAAGCTCGGCGTGAATCTCGACGACCTGCTCGTCTCGCAGCCGAGCAGCGGCGAGGAAGCGCTCCGGATCGTCGAGACGCTGGTGCGCTCGAACGCGCTCGACATTATCGTGCTCGATTCCGTCGCCGCACTGGTGACGAGGCAGGAACTCGAGGGCGAGATCGGCGACAGCACCGTGGGCGCACAGGCACGGCTGATGAGCGCCGCGATGCGCAAGCTCACCGCGCTGATCTCAAAGGCGCGCACGATCTGCATTTTCACGAACCAGATCCGCGAAAAAATCGGCGTGATGTTCGGCAACCCCGAGACGACGCCCGGCGGAAAGGCGCTGAAATTTTACGCCAGCGTGCGGATTGATATCCGGCGCATCGGCGCGATCAAGACGCCGGAGGGGACCGTGACCGGCAATCGCACGAAGGTGAAGATCGTGAAGAACAAAGTCGCGCCGCCGTTTTGCGAGTGCGAGTTCGACATCATGTACAATGAGGGCATCAGCAACACGGGCTCGCTGCTGGATCTCGCGATCGAGAAACTGATCGTCGAGAAGCGCGGCTCATGGCTGAGCTACAAGGGCTCCCAGCTCGCGCAGGGCCGCGACGCCGCGAAGGAATTGCTAAAGTCCGACAGCGCGCTCTACGACGGACTCTACGCTGAGGTCAAAGCGAAGCTCGACGAGGAAGCCGCGGCGGCGAAGTAAGGCGGGACGACCGCGCTACCCGAGGCGCACCGGCCTGCTCCTCACGCGCTGTCTTGTCCGAGACATGGTCGCGCGCTGAAAAATCCTGCGCGCAACAATCGCCGTGCTCGCGTCATGCGTCGCGCTGTTCGCGACGAGGCCGCGCTGAAAGGCTGCTGCGGAAATTTTCCGGCACATCGCGCGGATGAGCGCACGCGACGGGGGCTGGTGAGCAGAGGGAACTTCCGCAGGCGGAATTCTCTCCGCAAGTTCGTGCTCGATGGCAGATCGAGGAATGGCCGATGGCAGAATCGGCGGTTCAGATTCGATTGATGGCTCGGGCTCGGGTCCGACTGCCCACACCGGATCGGGGATTGCTTCCTCCGAAATGATCGGTTCGGAAACGGGTTCGGAAAATTCTGCCGCCGCAGGCGCATCGGCTGGCGCGGCGATTTTGGGCACCGGAACTTCGCTCGCGGAAACGGGAGGCTCAGTCGCAGGCGCGGCACCCGGCACCGGTGCGGTGAGCGTGGCGATTTCGTGCTCGGAAATTTCGGCGGCGAGCGGCGGCTCGACGGGAACCGCCGTCGGCGCAGGCGCGAGCGACGGCCACAGCACTTCGAGGAGCTGGTTCATCAGCGCGGCGCTCATGTCGCGCAGCGAATCCTCGGAGAGCAGCGTGTCCGCGAGAGCGCGCGCATCCGCCCCGGCGCTGTAGCTTGCGGTGACGTGGATTTCAAAATCACCCGGCAGCCAGCGCGGTGCGGGCTCGCCATTTTCAAAATGTCGCGCGAGGCGTGCAGGAAAACCCGTCGCGGCCTGCTCGCTCCAGTGCTGGCGGATGGACTTGTCGCCCAGCATCGCGGGCAGGAGCGGCACGATGATCTCGCGGTGCAAGTCGTCGTCAGGAATCGCGATGCCCGCGCTCGCCGGAGCAGCGAGACGCACCGCAGATTCATCGAGCAGGCGATGAAAAATTTCTTCGGACTGAGAATGCGGCGGATTCATCGCGACGGCATCGCAGCGATTGTCGCCGCGCTTGTCAAAGCGCGGGCACGCCTTCCGAAATCACCGGCATGAATCGAGCGGCTCGCCGGCACGCGCGTGGCTGTCCGTCGAAAAGAAAAAGGGGCGCCGGTTTCTGACCGGCGCCCTTTTTTAAATCTGCGGAAAATTCCACGACTGCAGGGCTAGACCGTGTAGGTGCTGCTGGAGACGTCGCCGCCGCGGCCCGTCCAGTTTGTGTGGAAGAATTCGCCGCGCGGCTTGTCCACGCGCTCGTAGGTGTGCGCGCCGAAGTAGTCGCGCTGCGCCTGGAGCAGGTTCGCGGGCAGCACCGCGGCGCGATATTGATCGTAGAAGGCGAGCGCCGTGCTGAAGGCCGGCACCGGGATGCCCTTTTTCGCCGCGGTCGCGACGATGTTGCGCCAGCCCTTCTGCGACTTCTTGATCTCGCCGCGGAAAAAGTCGTCGAGCATGAGGTTCGAGAGTTTCGGGTTGTTGTCGTAGGCTTCCTTGATCTTGCCGAGGAACCGCGAACGGATGATGCAGCCGCCGCGCCACATCAGCGCGATGCCGCCGTAGTTGAGGTTCCAGCCGTACTCCTTCGCCGCCGAGCGCATGAGCATGTAGCCCTGCGCATAGCTCACGATTTTCGAGGCATAAAGTGCGAGGCGGATGTCCTCGATGAATGCCTTCTTTTTCTCCGGGTTCGAAGCGATGGCTTTAAGCGCCGGGCTCGGGCCCTTGAGTTTCTTCGCCGCCTTCACGCGCTCGTCCTTCAGCGCGGACACGCAGCGCGAATAGACCGCCTCCGCCATAAGCGTGATCGGGATGCCGAGGTCCTGCGAATTAATCACCGTCCACTTGCCCGTGCCCTTCTGCCCGGCGGTGTCGAGGATCTTGTCCACGAGCGGCGAGCCGTCCTCGTCCTTCTTTGCGAGGATGTCGCGGCTGATCTCGATGAGGTAGCTGTCGAGTTCACCTTTGTTCCATTCGGCGAGCACCTCGTGCATCTCGTCCGCGGACATGCCGAGGCCGTTCTTCATGATGTTGTACGCCTCGCAGATGAGCTGCATGTCGCCGTACTCGATCCCATTGTGAACCATCTTCACGTAGTGTCCCGCGCCGCCTTCGCCGACCCAGTCGCAGCACGGTGTGCCGCCGTCCACCTTCGCGGAGACGGCCTGGAAAATATTCTTCACGTGCGGCCACGCAGCCGGGCTGCCGCCGGGCATGATGCTCGGACCACGCCGCGCGCCTTCCTCACCGCCGCTCACGCCGGTGCCGACGTAGAGCAGCCCCTTGCTCTCGCAAAGTTTCACACGGCGGTTCGTATCGTCGAAGAGCGAGTTCCCGCCATCAATGATGATGTCGCCCGCCTCGAGGTGCGGGATGAGCTGCTCGATGAATTCATCCACCGGCTTGCCCGCCTTCACGAGCATCATCACGCGGCGCGGACGCTTCAGCTTCGAGACCATCTCAGCGATGGAATGCGCGCCCTGCACCTTCGTGCCCTTCGCCTCTTTCGCGAGGAATGCGTCCACCTTATCCGTGGTCCGGTTGTAGGCCACGACGGTGTAGCCGTGGTCGTTCATGTTGAGGATGAGGTTCTGGCCCATGACGGCCAGTCCAATGAGTGCGATGTCAGC
Organism: Spartobacteria bacterium; assembly: GCA_025355595.1. Classification (GTDB taxonomy): domain Bacteria; phylum Verrucomicrobiota; class Verrucomicrobiia; order Chthoniobacterales; family Chthoniobacteraceae; genus SXWH01. The sequence goes on along the minus strand of JANXZI010000142.1, from coordinate 145 downwards.
GGTAGGTTCCATTTTTCGGATCGCGAGTCATAGCCAGCCGCCGCGCGCGGGCAAGTCAAAGGTGGGCGGTTTCGCGGGAGTCGTCAAATGTGCGGCAAGACGAGGGGCGAAACTTCGGCGCAAGGCGGGAGGCGCCTGCGGCGGG
>JANXZI010000128.1 GCA_025355595.1 Spartobacteria bacterium | reverse complement strand
GCGGGATTGCCGCCGCCGAGCATCCGCATGTCCGGCTCGGTCGTCATCGCGCGCCCGAGATCGTCCATGAGTTCGAGGATGCCGCTGCGGCCCGTGAGCTTTTGCCCGGCGAGGGAAAATGGAAAGTCGTGAGTGTTCATTCGGCACGCGGTCCTTTTCCGGCCCGCAGGCTCGCAGTGTTCCGGCAAACGCGCCGGCTGTCAGCACTGCACTGTCCCGTTCACTTCAGCGTGCGCAGATACGTGAAGAGATCACTCACCTGATCCGGGGTGAACGCATCAAGCAGGCCCTCGGGCATAAGCGAGCGGTGCAGGTATTTTGCAGAGCGGATTTCCGATTTCGGAATGCGGCGATCATCCGTGCCGGGCAGGCGCACGACGAGCGCGGCCTTGTCCTCGCTCACGTAGAGCGCGTCCACGAGGTCGCCGTTTTTTAGCTCCACGCGATAGATGCGATAGCCGTTTTCCATCGCGGCATTGGGCTGGATGATGTTGCGGAGAATCGCCTCGGTGCCCATCGCGCCGACGCCGCTGAGATTCGGTCCGATGTTGCCGCCGGTCGTGCCCATGAGATGACACGCCTGGCAGATCAATGCGGCGGCCTTGCCCTTCACCGCATCGCCAGATTTATCGGCGAGCGCGCGGTTCTTCGCGTATTTCGCATCGAGCGCCGCGGCTTCGTCGCCGGTAAGGATCGGCGGGTAGTCGCTGGTCTTGATGACCTTCGCGCCGGCTTGCAGCTTGCCCCAATCGCCAGTCGCGCTGTTGAAAATGAGACCCTCGTTGGCAGCTACGGAACGATCGCTCATCGCACGGATTTCATCGGCGCTGCGCTCGCACTTCCACATCCGCACTTCGCTCAGCGCGCCGCGTGTGCCGCCGTTCGCAGCGGTCCATGCAATGCGCACGTTCTCGATCTTATGCGGCGCGGGCTTGGTGCCGGTCGCGTTCAGTTCGCCATCCATGTAGATTTTCCAAATGCCCTTCGCGTCGCGAGTCGCTGCGAGGTGCGTCCAGAGGCCGGGCGTGATCGGCTTTTTCGCGACGGCGACATCGGCGAGCGGCGGGAATGCGAAGATGCGCGGGGTCTCGCCGAAAAAATTGAAATCAAGCTGGCCGGGTGCGCCTGCGATGCCGTCGGCGTTGCTGATTTTGCGCTTGTCCGGATCGAGCCGCACCCACGCCTCGATGGTGCAGGGGCCGTCGAGCGTCACGTTCGTCTGCGTCCACGCGGCTTCGCTGCCGTCGAGCGCGAGCACGGGGCGGAAGAGCGCGCCGAGCTTGTCCGAGAGTTTTGCGAGCGCGGGATCGTTCGCGCCGAGCACAGCTTGCAGGCGGTCGAGGATGGCGGCGTCGAGATCGGATGCTGCGAGCTTGCCGCCGTCCAGCGCGGAAAGGATCGCACCCGCGCCGGGCTTCGTCGCGGAGAGCCGCTCCAGCACGGTGCGCCGCTGCGGTGGCGCGAGCTTTGGATAAAGCGCAAGCACGCGCGCGGGTGCATCGGCGGCCTTCGAGCTTGCGAGTGCGGCGAGTGCTTCGTCGCGGAGCAGCGCATCCGGCGCGGACTCGGCGAGCTTGGCGAAAAGCTCGCTCTGGTTGCTGCCGAGCGCAGCGAGCGCACGTAGCGCGGACATTCCTGTCCGCGTCTGCGCCGGCGACGGACTCGCGGTCAGGAGTGTCCGCGCCACCTCAGCGAGCGCGCCTTCCGTGGCCGCGAGTTGAAACGCACCCGCGAGCCGGATGCCGAGTTCCATGCCCGCAGCATCCTTGCTCGCGAGGAGCGTGTTCGCCGCGCCGGTGAGGAAAGGCGTGAGTTGCTTCGCGTCGAGCCGTGTCTTCACCGCGAGGAGCGACTCCAACGACGCAGCGCCGGTCTTCGGATCGGAAAGAATGGCGCGCAGAGCCTCACCGACGCCGGGTTCATCCGGGAACTGCGCGAGACGCGAAATTTCCTCCTGCCCCGGCGGACGCTGGAGTTGCGGCAGCAGCTTCGCCACCCGCGTTGCGCTGGCCTTCGGCTCCAGCGCGAGCGAGGCGAGCAGGCGGGCTTCGACTGTGAGTTTCTTGCCGTAGTCACCATCGAGAACCACCAATACCGCCTCCGCGTGTCGTTCGAGAAACATCCGCACAAGGTAACGCTCGAACTCGCGATCATAAGCTTCGCGGACTTTGATCGGCTTGCCATTGCGCGTGCTGGGAGCCAGAGGCGAGTTCAATGGTGGACGAGCAAACGCCAGGAGATGATTGATGTATCGCCACTCCACGTTTTTGGCGTATTGCGGATCTGGATCGAATCCCGGACGGATAACGTCATCTATCCGTTCGCCAAGCCCCCTGATCGCAATTGCACGGATTTCAGGATCAGGGTTTTCAGCACACTCCGTCAGCCTGTCCTCGCGGGTCGCTCCACTGGGATCCCGGCTGCCAGCGCCAGAGAGTATCCGATATCCTTCACGGCTAACGTTTCGATTATCGTCAAACATTGCCCGATGAATGTCTTCATACGCGATCTGTCTCAACTCTTCGAGAGCCCATAGCGCAGCAATCCGATTCCCTGGCTCGGTGTGACGCCCCTGTGCTTCGCGGTGAAGTGGTTCGACAAGCTGTTTCATGTCGCGATCCACAATCGCCTGCCACGCAAGATGACTCTGCGTGAGTGAGTCGCCGCCAAGCTTCGCGATCAGCTCATCGCCGCTCAGTTTCGTGAAATCCAGCACGTCGAAGGGCTTCACGGCTTTCGCCTTCACGCGCCAGATGCGGCCGCGGGTCTTGTCGCGGTCGGGGTGGTTTCGCGGGACTTCGTTGTGCGAGATGATCTTGTTGTACCAATCCACAATGTAGAGGCAGCCGTCGGGGCCGATGGTGATCGCGACGGGACGGAACCACGGGTCTTCCGAGACGAGAAAATCCGTCGGCTTGTCGAGTTTCCAATACGGGCCGTCGCGGTGCATCTTGATGGCTTGGATGCGATTCGTGATCGGATTCGCGACGAGCATGGTCTGCGAAGAAGTGCTCAGTGCTCGGTGCTCAGTGCCCAGTTTCGCAGCCTGCGCGCCATCTGCCTGAGCACTGGGCACTGAGGACTGCGCACTCCCTTTTTCCAACATCGCCACCCACCCCGCATTGAGCAGCGCCAGCCCGCTCAGCCCCGTGCCGCCCATGCGGAAATCCGGCGC
>JANXZI010000125.1 GCA_025355595.1 Spartobacteria bacterium | reverse complement strand
CGCGGGCCCGGGCAGCATCTGGAATGCTCGGGTTGATCGGAACCCGAACCAATAACCTTAACGCTATTCAATAGACACGATATGAAGAAACTCCATACATCCAGTTCGTCGGCCAGGACTGCCGTTGCTTGTGCGGCCTGGGCTGCGGTCATGCTCGCCGCCGCTGCCAGCCTCCTGCAAGCTTTGCCGACCGGCGCCGCCGTGCCGCCGCGACCCAACATCGTGGTCATCCTGGTGGACGACATGGGCTTCTCCGACATCGGCTGCTATGGCTCGGAAATCCCGACGCCGAATCTCGATGCGCTCGCGGCGAATGGCGTGCGCTTCACGCAGTTCTACAACACAGCGCGCTGCTGTCCCACTCGTGCGGCGCTGCTCACGGGGCTGTATTCGCATCAGACGGGCGTCGGACACATGATGGAGGACAAGGGCGTGCCGGGGTATCGCGGGCATCTGAATGACTCGTGCGTGACAATCGCGGAGGTGCTGAAGCCTGCGGGTTACTTCACCGCGATGTCGGGCAAGTGGCACGTCGGCCAGCAGGCGGGCGTCGCGCCGTGGACGCGCGGATTTGATCGCAGTCTGAACGCAGCGGCGGGCGGATTTTATTTCCCGACGCACCCGCGCGCGGAACTTTTTCTGAACGGCGAGAAGATCGCGAACGATGACCAGCGGCTGCCGCACGACTGGTATTCCACCGACCTGTGGACGACGTTCGGGCTGAAGTTCATTGATGAGGCGCTCGCGGAGAAGAAGCCGTTTTACCTGCACCTCTGCCACAACGCGCCGCACTTTTCGCTGCAGGCACCGGCGGAGGACATCGCGAAGTTCCGCGGCAAATACAAACAAGGCTGGGGGGCGATCCGCGATGCGCGCTACGCGAGGCAGAAGGAACTCGGCATCATCGACCCCGCATGGGCGAAGTCGCCGCGACCGAAGGACGTGAAGGCGTGGAATAATCTCTCGGCAGAGGAGCAGGATCGCTTCGACAACATCATGGCCGTGTATGCGGCCGTCGTGAATCACATGGACAAGGCCGTGGGCGATCTTGTCGCGGGACTGAAGCAGCGCGGCGTTTTTGAAAACACGCTCATCCTTTTCATGAGTGACAACGGCGGCAATGCGGAGTCCGGGCCGAACGGCAAGACGGTCGGCGATCCGTCGCAGGGCAAGTCGGATTGGTTCTGCGGAGAGAGCTGGGCCTTCGTGGAGAACACGCCGTTCCGTCGCTTCAAGCACTTCAATCACGAAGGCGGCATCGCGTCGCCGCTCATCGCGCACTGGCCGGCGGAGGTGAAGACAGGGAGACAGGGAGACAGGGGGGCGGGGAGACTCGTGCAGACGCCCGCACACCTCATTGACATCATGGCGACGTGCGTGGACGTGACCGGCGCGGTGTATCCGAAGGAGTTCAAAGCCCACGCGATCACTCCGATGGAGGGTCAGAGTCTCCGCCCGCTTTTCTCCCCTTCTGAAAGTCTCCCTGTCTCCCTGTCCTCGCGTCCGATCTTCTGGGAGCACGAGGGCAACGCAGCCATCCGCGTCGGCGACGACAAGCTCGTGCGCTTCGGCCGCAACGGCGCGTGGGAACTCTACGACATGAAAAAGGATCGCACCGAGCAGCATGACCTCGCCGCGCAAAATCCCGACAAAGTGAAGGCGCTGGCGACGAAGTGGGACGCATGGGCCGAGCGCGCGCATGTGACGCCGTACGGTGAGGGTGGCGGCAAGAAGGGCAAGGCCGAAAAGAAGACTGCGGCCGCGGACTGACGCGGTTTGCCGGATTTGCGCGAACATTTCCGCCCCTCTTCCTCCCCATGTCCATCACCCCAGTCACGATTCGCGATGTCCGGGAAGCACGGGCGGTGATCGCGCAGCATGTCACGCCCGCGCCGCTCATCCGCTCGTATGCGTTGGAAAAGGAACTCGGCTTTTCCGAAGGGCGGCGCGTGTGGCTCAAGGACTACGGGTGGACGCCGGTGGGCTCGTTCAAGCTGCTCGGCGCGCTGAACTGGATGGCGGCAAATTTGCAGCGCATCGGCGAACGTCCGGTCGCGGCGCATTCGTCCGGGAATTTTGCATCGGGGATTTCATTCGCCGGGATGCGGTATGGGAAGCGCGTGATCATCGTGATGCCGGACACTGCGCCGAAACTGAAGTTCGACCTCACGCGATCCTTCGGCGCGGAGATTCGCACCTACGACATCACGCGCGATCACGAGACCGGCGAGCGCGACCGGCTCACGCGTGAGATCGCGGAAAAGGAAGGTGCGGTGCAGGCATCGCCCTACGACGACCCGCATGTGATCGCCGGCAACGGCGTCGGCGGGCTGGAGATCGTCGAAGAGCTTCAGAGCCAGGGCCGGAAGATTTCGCACTTCCTCTGCCAGGTGAGCGGCGGCGGCATCATGGCCGGTCACGCGCTCGCGATTGCGGAGGGATTTCCCGATGCGCAGATCGTCGGCGTGGAGCCGGAAGGTGCGGATGATTTTTGCCGCTCTCTGGCGGCGGGGGAGCGCGTGCGCCTCGACAGGCCGAAGAGCATCTGCGACGGCCTGCTCTCGTACGACGTCGGCCAGCACAACTGGCCCATCCTCCAGCGGCTCGTTTCCGCATCCGTGGCGATTCCGGATCGCGTCACGCAGCAGGCGATGAAGTGGATCTACGAGAAGCACGGCCTCCGCACCGAGCCGTCAGGCGCAATCACGATCGCAGCCGTCCTGAGCCGCGCGGTGGCGCTCGACGGCGAAGGCGACGTGGTGATCGTCCTCAGCGGACGCAACGCCGACGAGCAGATGTTTCGCGACTGGATCGCGGCGGTGTGACTCCCAGATCGCAGGCGCATCCACTTTCAAAACTCATCAAGCCGAGAAAAGCCACCACCGTCCCGTTCCCATCGCTCCCAAACTCACAAAATGAACAGCCATGAACACGAATAATTGCCCCTTGTTCCATGCGGTCGTTCGTTGAATCTGTCAAGATATGATGACTGACCCCTATTCCCGTCCCTCGTTCCAGTCCCTCGTTTCACTGGAGCACGGTGGAATCAACGCCGTGCGCGGTGCCGGTTGGTGGTGACGTTGGGCATTGAAGTTTCCTGCGGCGTCTCCATCCTCCATGCAACTCACCCCATGAACACACCGCGCACCTTCCTCCTCGCAATCCTCGCCACCGGCATCGCGTGCGCGCAGGACACTCCCGCTCCCGCCCCCGCAGAACCTGCGCAGACGGAAATGCAGAAGTGGATCGTCACGACGGACGAGCAGTGGCAGGCGGCGCTCAAACGCGATGTGACCGATGTGCAGGCGACGGAACTCGAAAAGCTGAAGCAGCAGTATGTGGCCGCGCTCGAAGCGGCCGTCACCAAATTCAGCGCGGCGGGGGATCTCGATGGCGTGGTCGCGCTGCGCAACGAGGAGAAGCGATTTGCCGGTACGAACCTGTTCCCGGAGCAGGACGAGGCCACCGATACTGCGACCGTGAAGCAGATCCGTGCGGCGGTGCGCGCGCAGATTGCGAAGCTGGAAAAGGACACCGCCGCGCGCACGAAGGCGCTGCACGCGAAATACGATGCCTTTCTCGCCGATTCGCAATCCCGG
>JANXZI010000084.1 GCA_025355595.1 Spartobacteria bacterium | reverse complement strand
AGTCAAGGATGCGGAGGTCTTCGAGGACCTGGGTGGCCTGCGAACGCTTGCGCGACCGGAGGAAGTTCGGGACGGCGATGGCCGCGAGGAGGGCGATGATCGCGACGACGATCATGATTTCCACGAGCGTGAAGCCCGCGTGTTTGGTGTTCAGTTTGCGAAGCATGGGATGATGATTTCTGTTTGTGGTATTGGTTTGTTGTCGCAGCGATGGAATCGCTGCGAACAAATAGTGTTCAAGCACAGCCCATGCCACGGTGGACGAGGCTGACTCGATTCTCCGAATTGGATCAAAGCTCTGCACCAAGCGAATTATCGACCGCGCGCTGAGAGGGACTGATGCATGAAAATATCCCCGCAGACTTCAAAGTGTGGAGGAGATGCGGCAGCGGGCTCAACATCAAACCTGCTCTGTGTAGATGATCGGTGCGGCGCCTTGGATGGTTCGCCTTGGATCGCGCAAAGACGCGAAGGCGCGAAGAAAACCGTCGCCCTTTGCGCCTTTGCGCCTTTGCGCCTTTGCGCCTTTGCGTGACGACTCCCTGATGAACAATTATACAGAGCACATCAAACATCTAACCTCTGACGATGGATTCCTTCCGGAGCGCAATCCGATACTGGGGCTGCCTTCCCTGAATAGTTTGACATCTATTCCCGTGCAGCGGCTTTTTTGTGAAGGCTGTCTGCCGGCCGATTCTTTGATGCATCAGGTCTGCCCCCGCTTGGTGGTAGTGCTGACTATTTTTTTCCAAACTTAGGTGCGACGGAATCCATCTGACTGGCACCTTTCTCACCGCCTTCCGGGAATAAAGCAAACACCCGGCCATCCGCGAGGGATGGCCGGGTGCTGTGAGAGAGGTCTATTAGGACAGCCTTAAGCCTACTTGTAAGGCGACCAGAACGAGGCCGGGGCCACGTCGGACAGGGCGTTGAACGTGGTGAGGTTCACTTTCGGCGGCGTATCAACCGTGAAGGTGCCGAAGCTCGCTCCCAGGATGTCGGTGTTGGCGCTCATGTAGAGGCGGGTGCCGGTCTTGATGTAGGCCTGGAGGTCCGCGAACGCCGGAGTCGTGGTCGAGTTCTTGTTGTTCTCGATCGCATACTGATCCACGGCGGAGTCAAGGATGCGCAGGTCTTCGAGGACCTGGGTGGCCTGCGAGCGCTTGCGCGACCGGAGGAAGTTCGGGACGGCGATGGCCGCGAGCAGTGCGATGATCGCGACGACGATCATGATTTCCACGAGCGTGAAGCCCGCGTGTTTGGTGTTCAGTTTGCGAAGCATGGTATGATGATTTCTGTTTGTGTTTGTTTGTGTTTCATCCGCACCGCAGATAGCGATGTGGACACTTGAACTCATAGCAATGCCGATGCCAACCGACGCGGCGAATTTCAAACTCCCATAAAAACCACACCGACACTGCCCGCCGCGACTGGCAAACGCCCCCTGATTTCGCGGATTCCCCTCCCACTCGCCGTCTGGGTCGGGGCGTTTCTGGTGCAGTTTCTCGTCCTGAACTTCATCGCAGACTCACGGCATTTTCTGCCCGACGGCGACGACATGAAGTTCTACGACGACTGGGCGTTGAAGCTTCTCGGCAAACTCGAATGGAAACCCGGGGAGCCGAATGCCCCCGGCACTGCCTACTACGGCCTGCCCGGCTACGCCTACGCGCTGGCGGGGATTTACAAAGTGACGGGCGGCTACAACCACACATTTTCACCGTATCTGGTCGCGCAGCTTCAAGCCGTGCTGCACGCCTTCACGGCGATGTGGATTTTCCTGCTGGGACGCCGCGTCTTCGGCGGCGAATCACACGAAGAAAAGCGACGCGGCGCGGCCATCGGCGTGCTGGCGGCAGCGGCGTGGGCCCTCTTCACACCGGCGCAGGTTTTTTCCTCGATCCTCATGCCGACGGCGTGGGTCGTGTGCGCCTTCTGGGGGATGACTTACTGGCTCGTGTGCATCCACGGAAAAGGCCCGGCGTCGTGGTGGCGTCCGTGGCTCTGGGTGGGGTTGCTCGCGGGCTTTGTGGCGATGCTGGTCGCCACCATTCTAATGCTCCTGCCGCTCGTCGTGCTCGCCATCGCGCTCACGGTGGCGCGTGGCAAAGCACTCAGGGCCAGAATTATCCCCGTCCTCGGGGCCGTCGCGATCCTCATGGCTGGCGTCTATGCCGGTTGCTCGCCAGTGTGGATTCACAATTACTTCATCGCCAAGGACCGCGTGCTCCTCTCCGCGCACGACGGCCTCAATTTTTACCTCGGTAACCACGCCACCTCGAACGGGTACACGTCCATCCCAAAAGGCCTCCGCGCCTCGCAGGAAGGACTGCTCAAGGACTCCCTCACCATCCCCGAGAAAGAACTCGGACGCCCCCTGAAGCGCTCCGAGGCCTCGGCCTTCTGGAAAGCGAAGGGGAGCGCCTTCATCAGCGAGCATCCAGTCGCATGGATGAGACTCCTTTGGCGCAAGTTTGAGAATTTCTGGAATGCCTTCCAATACGACGACCTCAGCATCCTGAAGCTCCTCCGCGACGAACACGCCACCCCGCCCGGCCTCCGGTTCGGCTTCGCCGCCGCCCTCGGGATCCCCGGTCTCCTCCTCTGCTGGCGGCGCTGGTCGCGCAGCCGGTGGGTCGCGGGTGCGGTGCTCCTGCACATGGCCGCGCTCTTGCCCGTCTTCATCACCGAACGCTACCGCCTCGCCGCCGCCCCCGGCCTCCTGCTCCTTGCCGTCGGCGGGCTTTGGCTGCTGTGGGAAAATATCGCCTCACGTGCTTGGGACAAAGTCGGCCTGCAAACCGCCCTCACGCTGGGCTGCGCGTGGTTCGTCTCCGTTCCGCAGGCCGACATCGGCCTGTGGTCGCTCGATTTCTA
>JANXZI010000078.1 GCA_025355595.1 Spartobacteria bacterium | reverse complement strand
GGCAAAGGAGGAAGTGAGCGAGATCGTCGATTTCCTGAAAGACCCGAAGAAGTTCCAGAAACTCGGCGGACACATTCCTAAGGGCGTGCTGATGATCGGTTCGCCGGGCACGGGCAAGACACTGCTCGCACGCGCCATCGCGGGCGAGGCGGATGTGCCGTTCTTTTCGATCAGCGGATCGGACTTTGTGGAAATGTTCGTCGGCGTCGGTGCCAGCCGCGTGCGCGACATGTTCGAGCAGGGAAAAAAGGCGGCGCCGTGCCTGATCTTCATTGACGAAATTGACGCCGTGGGCCGCCATCGCGGACACGGCCTCGGCGGCGGACACGACGAGCGCGAGCAGACGCTGAACGCGCTGCTCGTCGAGATGGACGGCTTCGACACGCAGGAAGGCGTCATCATCATCGCCGCGACCAACCGGCCCGACGTGCTCGACCCCGCGCTGCTGCGCCCAGGCCGTTTCGATCGCCAGATCACCGTCTCGCTCCCCGACGTGCGGGGCCGCGAGGAAATCCTGAAGGTCCACGCGAAGAAGGTAAAGCTCGCCGAGGACGTGAACCTCGACGTCATCGCACGCGGCACGCCCGGCTTCAGCGGCGCGGAACTCGCGAACCTGATCAACGAAGCCGCGCTCATTGCCGCGCGTGCGGGCCTGAAGGCCATCACGAATCCGGAGCTCGAGGAAGCCCGCGACAAAGTCCGCTGGGGCCGCGAGCGCCGGAGCCTCGCGATGACCAACGAGGAGAAAACCTCGACCGCCTGGCACGAGGCCGGCCACGCGATCCTGAGCGTGCTCCTCGAACACACCGACCCGTTGCACAAGGTCACGATCATCCCTCGCGGACGCTCACTCGGCGCGACGATGTCGCTGCCCGAAGGCGACCAGTATTCGCTCAGCCGCAAGGAAGCGCTCGACACGCTCGCGATGACCGCCGCCGGCCGCATCGCGGAGGAACTCTTCACGCACGACCTCAGCACCGGTGCCTCGATGGACATCAAGCAGATGACCCGGCTCGCGCGAAAAATGGTCTGCGAATGGGGCATGAGCGAGAAGCTCGGCATGGTCGAATACGGCGATCACGAAGAGCACGTCTTCCTTGGCCGCGACCTCGGCCGCGACCGCGCCTACAGCGAGGCCACCGCGCAGGAGATTGATCGTGAAGTGAAGAAACTCTGCGACGACGCCTTCAACCGCGCGCTCAAACTCATCACCGACAACCGCGACAAAGTCGAAATCATCGCCAAGGCGCTGCTTGAATTCGAGACGCTCGACGGTGCACAGGTGAAGGACATCGTGCAGACCGGCTCGATGAAAAACCCGCCGAAACCGCCACTCGGCGGAACCTCGAAACCGCTCACCCCCGCCCCGCCGATCCCGATGGACACGCCGGCCAACGACGAGCCGAAGCCCGGCCTCGACTTCCCCGGCGGCCTCAGCGGAGCGCCCGCGTAAACCGTAGCCGCCGACGGCAGGAGGCGGGCATGCCTTGCATCCAGACGTGTGATTAGTGACTGGTGAATGGTGATTGGTTTCGCGCAACCCCCACTGGTCACTGTTCACCAGTCACCAGTCACATCCGCAAATGAATCCGCACACTCGTGATTCATCGCGGCGCGTCAGGCACAACTTCCCGCTTGGCGTCCCGCGCCATGCACCGTCTTCTCACCGCATCATGAGCCTCGAAAAAATCGTCATCGTCGGAGCCAGCGGATACTCGGGCGAGGAGCTCGTCCGCATCCTCTCGCGGCATCCGCACGCCGAGATTGCCGCGCTCACCTCGCGCCAGCTCGCCGGGCAGACGCTTGCGTCCGTGTATCCGCGCTTCGCAGGTACGCGGTATGCGGCGCTGAAGTTCATCGATTCCACGACCGAGGCGATCCTCGACACCGGCGCGCGCATCGTCTTCCTCGCGCTGCCGCACGGGATCGCCGCCGAGTACGCCGCACCGCTCGTGAAGGCCGGCCTGCGCGTGCTCGATCTCAGCGCGGATTTTCGAATCAAGGACCTCGCCGTTTACGAGGAATTCTATGGCGAGAAACATCACGCGCCGGAACTCGCTGCCGAATCCGTGTACGGACTGCCGGAACTTTACCGCAAGCAAATCAAGGGCGCGCAGATCGTCGCCTGCCCCGGCTGCTATCCGACGAGCGTGCTCGTCCCGCTCGTCCCGCTGCTCCGGCGGCAGCTCTTGAAACCGCAAAGCATCTGCATCTTCAGCATGAGCGGCGTGAGCGGCGCAGGCCGCAATGCGAAGATCGATTACATTTTTCCCGAATGCAACGAGAGCGTCCGCGCGTACAGCGTGCCGAAACACCGGCATCTCGCCGAGATCGAGCAGGAGCTGAGCATCGCAGCCGGAAACCGCGTCACGGTCAATTTCACCCCGCATCTCATCCCGGTGAACCGCGGCATCCACACGACGATCTACGCCGCGCCCGAGGATGGCATCGAGCCGTTCCACTTCGCAAATGCGTGGAAGGAAGACTACGGCAGCGAGCGCTTCGTGCGCTTGCTCGGCGACGCGGAATTGCCTGACACGAAGAATGTCACCGGCACAAATTTCGTGGACATCGCATTCCGCCACGACGCCCGCACGGGCCGCGTCGTCATCCTCAGTGCCGAGGACAATCTCGTGAAAGGCGCCGCCGGCCAGGCTGTGCAATGCCTGAACATCCTCTGCGGCTGGCCCGAGGAAACCGCACTCATGTAGGCGTCCGCTCTCCCGAGCGCGCCTACTCAAATCGGATGCGCAGCGGCATGAGCACATGCGTGGAACCGCCTCCGCTGTCCGCGATCAGGATCAGGCTACGCCAGCCATCCGCGAGTTTCGGCCCGAGCGCGATGCCCTCGAAATTCGTCGTCAGCGTCGCGCGGGTGAACAGCAGCGTCTTCGCAGCGGGCTTGTAATCCGCACCATCGAGCGCCGGAATTTTTGCAATGTCGGAAGCTCCGCGCAGTTCTGCGCGGAAGATTTTCACCGTGAGACCGAATGTGCCGACGACCCGTTCGAGCACGAGCAATTCGCCATTTGGCAGCAGCGCAAGATCGCTCACGCCCGTGCCGCCGCCGAACGCGCGGAACGACGACGCGTCCGTGACGTACGCAAACTGCCCCGCAGCCCGGAAGCGCGAGTCGAACCGCTGCAGCCGCACCGTCGTCCCCTGCCCGCTCGCGCTCACCGGCCCATCGCATGCCAGCGCCTCCTCGTTCGCGGTCCAGAAGTTTTTCACCGTCGAATCATACGTCAGCGACTCGAGGCTTTTGTTGTTTCGGGCTTGGGAAAAAACCGGCGGCACTGCGACGGGCGTCACTGTGCGTTTGCGCAAGTCGAATCCGAAAATTCCATTGCCCGTCTCCGTGCTCACGTAGAGCCGCTTTGTGTCTGCGACGAACGCGATGCCTTCAAAATCCGCGAGCTTCGTCTTTACAGGCATCGCCGCGCCGATGCTTGCGCTGAGGATTTTTCCGCTCGCCGAATCAAGCGCGATCGTCATCGGGAAAATCGCGCGCACCTTGTCCGATACCGTGAAGTAATCGCTCCCGCCCGCCCAAGTCAGCCCGCTGAAATCCGTCGCGCCGCGGTACTCGAACGAAAACGAATCCTGACCCGGAACGCCCGCGATTTCGGTCGCGGCAAATGCAGTGCACGAAAACGTGAGCAGCAACGCCGTGAGAACCGCGTGCATCGGGTAGCGCGGGCGTCTCGCCTGCCGTGCGGCGCATCCTGCGCCGCACCCGGCGGACGTCTGTTTGCGAACGAATGCCTCTCGAAGTCCGGGTGTGTTCCGCAGGATGCGGACCACGGCAGGCGAGGACGCCCGCGCTACCCGAAGCAATGCGACTCCGCGCGCTACCGGATCCACGGCGCGAGTTCCTCCTTCGCAGAATCACTGAGCGCGATGCGGAATTCCGACGGCAGCACCAGCCGACCATCCGGGAAACGCAGCTCGACGCGGCGCGTACCGGGATTGCGCCCGAGCACGTCGCGGATGCGCATCAGATCGGCCTCGGTGGATTTTGTGCGGTCCAATTTCAACACGAGCGGTTTCTCCGCGGGCTCTGGTTTCTTCAGCGGCGTCACCTCGTCGGCGGCGACGCGCGGGCCTTCCTCGCGGAGATCGAGACGGCCCTTGAGCGACACGACTGCGCCGGGTTCGAGATGCTTCTGCACTTTGACGAATGAGTCGTTCCAAATCATCACCTCAATGGTGCCGGTGAAGTCTTCCATCACGACGATCGCGAAAGGCTTGCCGTCCTTTTTCGTGAAGCGCTTCTCCACCGACGCGAGCTGACCCGCGATGGTCACGATGCTCTTGCTCTCCAGCGATGCGAGCTTCGCGATGGGCGCAAATTTCGGATTCTCCAGCGCGCTGCGATATTCGTCGAGCGGATGGCCGGTGACGTAAAACCCGAGCAGCTCCTTTTCAAACGCGAGCTTCTCCGTGAGGCTCCACGGCTGCACCGTCGGGCCGCTGCGGTTGGCGGCGGGTTTTGCGGCAGTGTCCATGTCGCCGAAGAGCGACTCCTGCCCGCGAGCGCGGTCCCGGTGCGCGCTGGCGGCGGATGCCATTGCACCCTCGATCCCCGCAAACATCGTCGCGCGATCCGCGCCGAATTCGTCGAACGCGCCGGACTTCACAAGGCACTCGATGGCCTTCTTGCTGATCTTTTTTCCGTCCACGCGCGCGCAGAAATCCTCGATGCCCTTGAACACTCCGCCGCGGTCGCGCTCGCTCGTCGCCGATTCCATCGCGGACTCGCCGACATTTTTGATCGCCGCGAGGCCGTAGCGGATCGCGCCGAGATGCCGGCGCTCCTGCACCGCAGGCGCGGCGGGCGCGGCGGCCACGGCGGGCATCGGGCCGTTCCCATTTTCTGATTTCGCAGGCTTCGGATCTGCGACGGGTAAATCCTCGAAGCGAATATCCGCATCCGGCTCGACGCTGTCGGGGATGCCGTTGTCGTCCGCTGCGACAGGTTGTGCGAGTGCGGTTTTGCGTGCGGCTTTCGCGGCTTCGACACCGGCGGCGTCCACATGGTCGGGTTCAAATTTCAGGCCGCTCTTGTTCACGTCCGGCGGCAAAATTTTGATCCCGAGGCGTTCGCACTCGGCGACGAACACGCTGATTTTTTCCGTGTTCGAGACTTCGTTGCTCATCACCGCGGCCATGAATTCCACGGGGTAATTCGCCTTCAGAAATGCGGTCTGATAGCTGAGCCACGCGTACGCGGCCGAGTGGGAGCGGTTGAAGCCGTAGCCGGCGAATTTTTCCAGCGTGTCGAAGACTTCGTTCGCCTTGTCCTCCTTGATGCCGTGCAGCTTGGCGGCACCGGCGCAGAATTTGATGCGCTCCTCGGCCATCTTTTTCTTGTCCTTTTTTCCCATCGCGCGCCGGAGCAAATCTGCGCCGCCGAGCGTGTAGCCCGCGAGCACCTGCGCGGCCTGCATGACCTGCTCCTGGTAGATGAGCACGCCGAAGGTTTCGCTCGTGACTTCGTCGAGCAGCTTGTGCGGCGCGCGCACTTTCGCCAGGCCCTTTTTGCGCTTCACGTAGTCGGGGATGAGGTCCATCGGGCCGGGGCGGTAGAGCGCGATGAGCGCGTTGATGTCCTCAATGGTCCGCACGTCGAATTGCTTCGCCCAACCGGTCATGCCGCCGGACTCGACTTGGAACACGCCGACGGTTTCGCCGCGATTGTAAATGTTGAAGCTCGCCTCGTCTTCAAACGTGATCGTGTCGATGTTGAAATCGGGCGTGTGCTTGTGGATGAGCACGACGGCGTCGGTGATGACGGTGAGCGTCTTCAGCCCGAGGAAGTCGCACTTTAACATGCCGACTTCCGTGAGCGCGCCCATCGCGTACTGGCTCACGATGGAGCCGTCATTAGCACGCGTGAGCGGGATGTATTCGCTGAGGTCGCGGTCGCTGATGACCACGCCCGCCGCGTGGACGCCGACGCCGCGCGTGAGGCCTTCGAGCTTCGTCGCGGCCTCCCACATTTGCGCGGTGTTCGGGTCGGTCCTCACGGCCTGCGCGAGTTCGGGATTCTTATCAATCGCGCCGGGAATGTGTTCGTCCGCACCGGTGTCCTTGTTTTTCTGATCCTTGCCCTTGAGTGTGATGCCGAGTTCGTTCGGGATCATCTTCGCGATGCGGTCGGCGTCGTTGTAGTTCCAGTCGAGCACGCGGGCCACGTCGCGCACGACGGACTTCGCGCCGAGGGTGCCGAAGGTGATGATCTGCGCGACGGCCCGCTCGCCGTATTTTTTCTTCACGTAGTCAATCACCTCTCCGCGGCGGTTCTGGCAGAAGTCCACGTCAATATCCGGCGGCGACACGCGCTCGGGATTCAGGAAGCGCTCGAAGAGCAGTTTGAATTTCAGCGGGTCAATGTCCGTGATGCCCATCGCGTACGCGATGATCGATCCTGCGGCGGACCCGCGCCCCGGCCCGACGGGAATCCCCTGCTGCCGCGCCCAGTCAATGAAGTCCCAGACGATCAGGAAATAATTCACGAAGTCCTGCTTTTCGAGCACGGCGATTTCGAGTGCGTAGCGGCGCTGCACGGCCTCGCTGTCGGCATCCGCGCCGTAGCGTTTGCGCAGGCCGGCCTCGGTGATTTCGCGCAGGTATTCGTTGCGCGTTTTCCCGGCGGGCGGCTCGTAGTCCGGATACTTCGGGGTCGTATCGAGTTCGAAGCCCGTGCGCTCGGCGATGGCGAGCGTGTTATCGCATGCGCCGGCGTAGTCGGCGAAGAGTGCGCGCATTTCCGCGGGCGATTTGAAGTAAACCTCCTGCACGTACTTCATGCGTTTCTCGTCGGAGACTTTCGCGCCGGTGCCGATGCAGATGAGCACGTCGTGCGCGCCGTGATCCTCCTTGTTCAGAAAATGCACGTCGTTCGTCGCGACGAGGCCGAGGCCGAGATCGCGCGCGAGCTTCGGGAGCGTGGCGTTGACTTTGCTCTGCGCGGCGATGCCGTGGTCGGAAAGTTCGAGGAAGAAATTTTCCGCGCCAAGGATGTCGCGATACGTCGCGGCGAGTTCGGTCGCTTTTGCGAGATTGTCCTCGGCGTGGATCGCGTGCGGCACTTCACCCTTCAGACAGCCGCTGAGGCCGATGATTCCCTTCGCGTGCTTTGCGAGGAGTTCCTTGTCGATCCGCGGCTTGTAGTAAAAGCCGTCGAGGTGCGCGGTGGACACGAGGCGCACGAGATTCTTGTACCCGTCCAGATCCGCCGCGAGCAGCGTGAGGTGAAACGCAGATTCCTTTTGCGAGACCGCCGACTTTTTCGTGTGCGAATCCGGCGCGACGTACACCTCACAGCCGACGATGGGCTTGATGCCCGCCTTGTGGCACGCCTGGTAAAAATCCACCGCGCCGTACATCGCGCCATGGTCGGTGATGGCGAGCGCGGGCATCCCCATCTTCTTCGCCGTTTTCACGGCCGCATCCACGCGCACCATGCCGTCGAGCGTGGAAAATTCCGTGTGGCAGTGGAGATGGACGAAGCTGTCGGACATTGCCACCGACTCTATGCCGTGCGGCGTCGCGTCAAAGCGCGAATTCTGCGCGACGGATCACTTCGGGAGCATCGCGGGCCGATCGCTCAGGCGCGGAACCTCCGGGCCCGGCGGTGGCTTCTCTGAGGAGCGCGTCGCGCCGACGATGACCATCCTCCCATCTTCCTTCTTGCGCACGGACGGGCGGCCTTTCGGGGACTGCCACATCGTCTGGCCATACCACTCGCCGTTCACGCCGATTTTCGACAGGAGGTACTGGCTCGGGCCGACGAGGTGCATGATGTGGAGCGTGTTCTCACGGTCAAATTCTTGGGACAGGTCACCGCCGCCGAGGAAGCGCCCAAGCGGATAGGTGCCGAACACGGTGCCCATTTTTGCGTCCTCGACGCGCACGTAGAGCACCAGTTCCTTCGGATGCGGGAACGTGAGCAGCGAGACCACGTGGTAGTCGCCGGCCCCCTCCTTCGTGGCCGGCACGCCGACGGTCTGCGACCAGAGTCTCCGTCCCTCGCTCACCTCGATCTTCACCGCAGGCGAGGTGATGTATTTGCCGGTCTCGTGGAAATAAATCGCCGCCCGCACGGTGTAGCTGCCGTATTCATTCACGGGATAAAGTCTGAGGAGGTCCACGGTCCGGCGCATGGTGCCGCCGTTCAGGAGCATCTGCGGCGGGTTTTTGTATTCGCCACTGAAGGGACCGATCGGGTTTTCCTGCCCCTTCAGGATCTGGAAGCCAAACCAGCGCTCGCCCTCCGAGTCGGCGAGCATGACGTCCTTGCCCGCGAGGTTGCGGATGGTGACGGCAGCCTCGATCGGCTCGCCGCGGATGAATATGTTGCGCTTGATGTCGAGGCCAACCTCGATCTGCGCGTGCGCGGCGGACAGCAGGCCGGCGAAAAGGATGAGAATGGCGTGGCGGTTCATTGGATTATTTGCGTTTGACTGTTCGGAAGCCGACGTAGAGCGCGCGGAAGGTCGGCGTCACGTCGTCGCCGACGAAATAGGTTTCGCCAGCCATGCCCGGCCGCACGAATTTTTTGTCCGCCGCAGGGTGGACATACAGCGCGTCATCTGCGGGGATTTTCGTGACGCGGCCCGACATCGGGATCGGGTCGCTGGCAAAGGAGCCGCCCTTGAGCAGCGCCTTGTCGTTCGCGCCTTCCTTGCGATAGACCCATTCGCAGACATTGCCCGCCATGCCGACGACTTTGAATTCGCTCACATCGCTGGAGAAGGCATCCACGGGGCTCCAAAAATTGTAGCCGTCGTCGGTCTTCGTCGTGCCGGGCAGCAGTGCGTTGTAGCCCGCATTCGAGTTGAAATTCTTCGGCTCAAGCTTGTCGCCCCACGGATAATTGTAGCCCTTCGTCCCACGCGCGGCGGCCTCCCATTCTTCCTCGGTGGGCAGGTCGCGCGGGATGCCGTCCTTGTCCATGATCTTCCCGCGCCACTGCGCGTAGGCGTAGGCATCCCAAAATGTGACGGCGACCATCGGGCAGTTCAGATCCACTTCGGCGCCGGGATCCGCGGCGAGTTTCCGTGCGGGAACGGCGTCCTGGTGAAAGACTCGCCGGCCACGCTGCGAGGCGTTCAGGATGAGGGTCTGGACCTCCACGTTCACATGCGGCGTCTTCTTGTCGCCCCGCAGGTGATCGAACTCGTGCTCGCGTCCGCTGTTCTGCTCGCACCACGCGATGAACTTCGCGTACTCGCCGATCGTCACCTCGTACTTGTCGATCTCAAAGGCGGGGAGCGTTGCTTTGTTGCCGGCCTCGCCGACGGTGTAGGTGCCACCGGGAATCGTCACCTGCATGTCGAGGCGGCGCGCGTTGGAGAGCGCGAATTTCCAAATCACGAACCCGAGTCCGAGCAGCAGCACACTCAGCGTGGAAATATTGATGATCAAAGAGCGCTTTTTCGCCCTGCGGTCCGCCTCCACCGCCCGCATCGCGGCCTCATCCGCCGCCTTCATCTTCGCGGCCTCCACGGGGATCACCTTTGGCTCGAGCGCCTTCACGGCCTGGAGCACGACGGGCCATCCGCTCACGGGGTTCGGCCCGCCGGTCATGCGCCCGAGCAACATGCGCAGACCGGTGGAGAGAAGGGTCTCAGTCGTGATCTGGCGTAGGATCGTCCCGACGCTCATCAGCTCGCGCTCGACGGTCACCTCGGTGTCCTCGCCGGCGCTCGCGATGTTCGCCATGCGCGCGATGTTGTCGCCTCCGAGGCGCAGGCTGTCCGGCCCGATGAGGGTGTGGGAAAGATGGTGCGACCAGAGGTATTGCAGGCCCTCGCCCGCGACCTTCAGCACGTGGAGCGCGGACTTCTCATCAATCATCTGGCCGCGCGCGATGAGCTCCCCCATGCTTGCGCCGTCGAGGAATTCATGGGTGAAGAAGGCGAGGCCGTTCTGCTCGTCGGCCTCGAAGACGGACATGATGAAGGGATGCTGCACGGCGGCCTTCGCGCGCGCGTCGGCGAGGAACTGCGCGCGTGCGTCCGCATCGTCGGCATGCGCGGAATCGAGAACCTTCAGGCCCACGCGGCGGTTCACACTGAGCTGGAGGGCGAGATACACGCGCCCCCATTTCCCCTCTCCGATGAGCTGCTGCACGCGGTAGTCGCCGAGCTGCACGCCGATGAGCGGATCGGACACGGCAGGCGCGACTGCCCGCGGCTGCGCGACGATGCCCGACTGCGGGACACCGGTCGCGACAGGAGCCGCCACCGCCACCGGCACGATGACGGGCACCGGTGCGGCGACCGGCATCGGCGCGGCAACCGGCATCGCGACGGCAACGGGGAGCGCCGCGGCAACCGGCGTGGGAACCGCGACGGGTTTGGCCACCAGCCCCGATGCGCGCACGGTCGCGGCGGGCACGGTGATGGCGGTCGTCTTGCCGGCGACGCGCGCTTTTTCCGGCACGGCCGCCGCCACTGCGGGTCCGGAAGCGTGGCCGAGGGCGCGACCGATCTCGGTGATGAGTGCCATGGCGTCCACTGGCTTCGTCACCACGGCGGCATCGCCGATCTGCTCGGTGTAGTCCGTCAGGTCGTAGCCGCTCACGAAAATCACGCGCATCTCGGGATATTGCGCCTGCAATGCCGTGCGCAGCGTGAAGCCGTCCGTCGGCTCCATCACCACATCGCTGATCAGGATGTCCACACCACCGAATGCCGCCGCGTGATCCATCGCCTTATGGGCGTTTGCGGCGACCTTCACCTCGTGCCCCGGCACGGCTTTCACGATGGCCATGATGGCCTGCAAAACGTCCGCCTCGTCATCAACAATCAGGATTCTCATGGATAATTTCTCTAGTCCGAAATCGTGGGGGCCGCGGGGAATTTCTGGCTCAGGCCCGCGGGCTCGGCCTTCGTGTCCTGGAGTTCGCCGCGGTAGTACAGCCGCACGATGTAGCCGTAGTATTCGCGGTGCTCGGCGCGCGCCTGCTTCGCATCGAGCTCGTAGCTCACCTCGAGTGTCTCCGTGTCGCCTTCCTTCCAATCCACGGGCGCGGAAGACCACCGGTTGCTCACGTCGGCGATCGTCTTGGCGATGTCCTTGCCATTCACGCGTTCGTAGAAAAGGACGAAGACCTTCATCTCATTCACCGCGACGGTCTCGCCGCCGCGTGCGCGGATCGGCACGCTGAGCGCGAAGCGTTTCGCCGCGACGGGATCGGGATCATCCGCCATCGCCATCGAGCCGAGCGCGAGGATTTTCCCGCCCGCGATCTCTGAGCCGCCGCCCGTCCCGCGCATCGTCTCCTGCACGGCGGACTCCAGCTTGGCCTTCGCCATCGCGTAAAACACGCCCGCGCGGTCGCTCATCATGAAGATGCGCTTCCACTGCTCGGCCGCCTTGTCCGACAGGCTCATTTTTTCAAAAGTGTACGCCTGCTCCGCGACCGCGAGCGGATTGCCGGGATCGAGATTCGATGCCTCGCGGAATTTCACCAGCGCGCCCGCCGTGTCGCCACTGTTGCGCAGCAGCTTGCCCTGCTCGACGAGTTCGCTGAAACGGGGGTTTGTCTTCGGCGTGAATGCCTCCAGCGGAACCGGCGTGGGCCGCGGCGGCGGGATGACCGGGAATTCCGGCGTGACCGTCTCCGCCGGGAGCGGGAGCGGCTCGGCGTGCGGCAGCAGCGGGCGCGGCCCCGGCGGGCGGGCGTCCGGGGAGGACCCGAGCGGATCCACGAGCAGCGCGCCGGGATTCTCGGGCGGAGGCAGATTTGCGACGAGCTTGGTCACGTCAATTTTCAGCGGCGGTGTGTGCCCGCGCTCCTCGCCATTCTCCCCGGCGAGACGCGGCGACTTCCGGAAAAAGGCCAGCGTCACCGCGCCGAGCTGAAACACCGCCACCGCCGCGAGGAGACCCGCCGCGATAGCCGCCGTACGCCCGAAGCGTGGGGATGAGATGGGGGACGGCGGATGCATGAAATCAGGCAGAATTCGCGAGGCTATCCGCCCGAGCGGAACGTGTCAAACGCACGGCACCCGGCAAACCCCGTCATTTCGTGAAATCGGCGTTAGGCGGGCCTGAATTGCGCGGGGAGAGGGCAATTTGCCAAATACAAATTACAAATTACAAAGGGCGACGTTTGGCGGTCAGTTTTGGCGGTCAGTTTTGGCGGTCCGATTGGCGGTCAGTTTTGGCGGTCAGTGTGTCCTTTGTATTTTGTATTTTGTATTTTGCGCCCCGCGCCTTCCCCTCCACCTTCGCGCCATGTGCATCCTCGTCCACATCCCGAGCCAGACGCTCGATCTGCTCGATGACTCCGGAGCGCTGCTCCGGCGCTACGCCTGCTCCACGTCGAAGTTCGGCACCGGTTCGGAGCCCGGCTCGAACCGCACGCCGCTGGGAAAATTCCGCATCGCCGAAAAGCACGGCCACGAAGCACCGGGCGGGATGATTTTCAAAAGCCGTCAGCCCACCGGCGCATTCGGCCGGCCCGACGACGCCTGCGATCATGTGCAGACGCGTATCCTCTGGCTCGACGGCCTCGACGGCGCAAACGCGAACACCAAGGAGCGCTACATCTACATCCACGGCACAAACGCCGAACACCTCATCGGCACACCCGCCAGCCACGGCTGCGTGCGGCTTTCGGATGCGGATGTGATCGATCTTTTCGACGCCGTGCCCGAGGGGACCGAAGTCATCATCGAAGGCGGCGACTAACCTGGAGCGATGCAGAAAATCGTCACGCCCTACAGCAAGCGGCGAGAATTTCCGAAGAATTCTGTTGTCACAAATCCCACATCCCGACTACATCCCCGCCACATGCAACTTGCACAGAAGGGGGTGACACTCTAAAATGCGTATTCTCTCTATCATCGCCCTCGCGGCCATGACCTTTGGCTTCGCGTCCTGCGCGCACAAGCCCGCCCCGGCGCCTCAGCCCACCGGCGGCAAGGAAGTCGTTGGTCACCACCATCACCACGGCTACAGGAAGTAAGCTTCCCACAAGGGAAAGTTACCCTTTCGGGGCCAGGCTGGATTCGTCCAGCCTGGCCTCAATCTTTTTCGGGTGGGCGCTTCATTCTCTTTGTCTTGCTCCTGCTCCTGCTCTCCCTCCCCCCTGCATCGAGAGCAGGAGCAAGACAAAGACGTAAGATTTCAAACCGGGCCACTGCACTCCTTTCCGGATTCCTTCGGCTTCACCGAAATATGCGCGTTCCCCCGCAGCATAAATCGCCACGCGAGATGCTGCGCGCGCGAAATCCCGACGCGCGATCCGGACTCGATCTCCACGGCGGCATGCGGCGGAAAAATGCGCGCCGCCAACCCCGCGCAAAAATCCCGCCCATGATCGCGCCCCGTCACGCCCAGCGCCTGCGCCAGCTTCCCCGGGCCGCTGCAAAGCCAGGCGGGAGATTTAAGATTTGAGCTTTTGGATTTAAGATTTTTTTTGCGCCGGCGTGTCATCGCGGCGATCCCCTCAGTCGGCTCGATCGCGCGGAACAGCACGAACCCATCCTCCCGCCCGCCTCTCACGAGCACGTTCAGCATCCAGTGCATGCCGTAGTTGAAATACACGTAAGCCGCCCCCGCCGGATGCCTCGCGACAAATTCCCGCGCGCTCGGGCGCGACCACGTGTGGCACGCCTCGTCGTTCACCGCGCCGTACGCCTCCGTCTCCACGATCACGCCCGCGCAATTTCTCCAGCGCAGCGTGCAGCCGATCAGCTCCCGCGCACACGTCACGGGATCGCGTTGGAAAAATGAACGATCGCGCGGACTCACGCGATTCCTCTCGTTCAGGAGATACCCGCTCCGCAAGTCGCAATCATCCGAGGGCGAACTTCGTGCGTCAGGGCAATCGCATCAAAATCATCTTCAGGTTGAGAAGAAGAACATCGGAACATGCGAGAGACGCCTGCGGCGGGCTCAATGTCTAACACCGAACATCGAACTTTTAACGCCGGACGATGCACAGTCCGATGCCGCGTGTGCTGAACCATAAAAGCTCGGTGTTAGACGTTCGATGTTAGACGTCCAGCTCCGCGCAGCCGACTTCCGCCTGCAATGTCCGCCACGCAATTTTTTGGATGCGGCTGCCCTGGCTTCGCGCGCCGCTTGCCGCGCGCCGCACATCCCGCTAATCACCCCGCGTGCCGCCGCAAAAAACGCCACCATTCGCCGAATGGCTCATCCGCAAAATCCTCACCGTCATCGCGAAGATCCCGTACAAGATTACCACGCACGGCCTCGACCGCCTGCCCGCAGGCGGCTTCCTCCTGCTGCCGAATCACCTCACGTGGATTGACGCCATCCTGCTCCAGCTCGCCTGCCCGCGCACGATCCGCTTCATCATCTGGGAGTCGTACTATTACAGTCGGATTTTCCGCCCCTTCCTCAGCTTCATCGGCGCGATTCCGATTTCGAATACGCGCGCCAAGGATGCCATCCGCACCGCGATTGAGCACATCAGGGCCGGTGAAATCGTCTGCATTTTCCCCGAGGGCGAACTTTCGAAAAGCGGCGCACTGCTCCGCATCCAGCGTGGCTACGAACTCATCGCCCGGCAGGCGAAATGCCCCGTCGTCCCCGTGTGGATGGATCAGATTTGGGACAGCGTCTTCTCATACCGCGGCGGCAGATTTTTTTGGAAAAAGCCGAAGTCCCTGCGCTTCCCCGTCACGGTTGCCTTCAGTGAACCGATGGACGCGCATCACGCGAACGCCGCCGCGGTACGCCAGCGCTTCCTCGAGCTCACAGAATTCTGCTTTCAGCGCCGCCCATTCCTGCGCGGCCATCTCGCCGATGCGTGCCTGCGCGGGCTGAAAAAAAATCCCGGCGAGCTTGCCATCATAGACGGGCACGACGGCACGCAGTTCGAGCGCGGACGGCTCCTCGCCGCCGCGCTCTCGCTCGCGAGCATCGTGCGCGCCCGTGTGCCGGAAAATCGCGTCGGCATCGTGCTCCCCTCCGGCGCGCCTGCGATGCTCGCAAATCTCGCTGTGCTCTTCGCGGGAAAAATTCCGGTGAACCTCAATTTCACCGCCGGAAAATCCGCGCTCGAATCGTCCATCCGCAAGGCCGGCATCGGCACCGCGATCACCGCCGGTCCCGTGCGCGACAAGCTCAAGGAATTTCCGTGGCCCGCGAATGTGCTGCTGCTCGACGAACTTAAAAAGGACATCGCGGGCGGCGCAGTGAAGTGGATCCTCCTCGCAAAAGTGCTCCCCGTCGGACTGCTCGGCCGCATCGCCGGCATTCCGCGCGATGGCGACCGCACCGAGGCCTTCCTCCTTTTCACCAGCGGCAGCAGCGGCGAGCCCAAGGGCGTCGCGCTCACGCACCGCAACCTGCTCGCGAACACCCGGCAATTCGGCGACATGCTCGACCTCTCGTCATCCGATGTCATCTTCGGCGCGCTCCCGTTTTTCCACAGCTTCGGCGCCACGGTCTGCCTGCTCTTCCCCGTCATCGAAGGCGTGCGCGTGGTCACGTATCCGAACCCGCTCGACGCCGCCAAATGCGCCGCGCTCATCAAGCGACACCGCGCGACAATCATGCTCGCCACGCCCACTTTCCTGCGCGGCTACCTCAAGCGCGCCACACGCGAGCAGCTCGGGAGCGTGAAGCTCCTCGTCACCGGCGCGGAGAAATTGCCGCAGGAACTTTCCGAGTCGTTCCTCGAAAAATTCGGGATCGAGATCATGCAGGGCTACGGCCTCACTGAGACCTCGCCCGCCGCGTCTTTCAACCTCCCGAACCGCGTGCCCGACGCCATCCAGGCCAGCAACCGCCGCGGCTCCTCGGGTCGCCTCGTCGCCGGGCTCGCCGCGCAGATCCGCGACCCGGAGACCGGCACCCCGCTCACGCTGCACCAAAAAGGAATGCTGTGGATCAAGGGCGCGAATGTCTTCGACGGCTACCTCGACGATCCCGCGCGCACCGCCGATGTGCTCCACGACGGCTGGTTCCGCACCGGCGACCTCGCGCGCTTCGACGACGACGGATTCCTTTTTATCGAAGGCCGCATGTCGCGCTTTTCAAAAATCGGCGGCGAGATGGTCCCGCACGAAACCGTCGAGACGCGCATCGTCGAGACATTCGGCTTCAGCGGCGAAGGCGAGCGCATCGTCGCCATCACGAGCGCGCCCGACGAGGCCAAGGGCGAGGTGCTCGTCCTCCTCGCCACGCGTGAAATCACGCAAAACGATCTGCGCGAAAAACTCTCCGCCACCGGAATGCCGAACCTCTGGATCCCGCGCCACATCCTGCGCGTCCCGCAAATCCCCGTCCTCGCCAGCGGCAAGCTCGACATCCAAGGCTGCACCGCGCTGGCGAAGCAGGCCGCAAAGTAGGCGCCCTCGGAAGAGCGCGGACGTGAGCTTCCGCTCACGCCTACGAGCGCATCAGTCGTGCATCACGAACGGCTCGCCACGGTGCAACTCGGCGAAGTTCCCAAGCAGTTCCTCGAATCTGCCGCTTGCACGCGCCATTTCAGCAGCCTCGTCCACAAACGCCACATGCTCCGCCCACGTCGAAGGTGGCGCGGGCGGATGTTCCCACCCCGTCTCCGGCAAGTCGAGTTTGAGCCAGTCAGGAATCATAGGAACCTCTGCCGCTTTAGCGCATCCATCGCGCGTTCAGTCGTGCATCATGAATGGCTCGCCGCGATGCGTCTCTTCAAAATCAGGCAGAAGCTGCGCGTAGCGTCCGCTAGCGAGCAGTTCACGCTGATGCGCGTCCACCCATGCGACGTATTCGTCCCATGTCAGGGTCGGCGCGGGCGGGTGTTCGTGATCCGCAGGCAATTCGAGATTTAGCAAGTGATCCATCACAGGTGATGTCGCTGCCTTAGCATGGAGACGGCCTCCGGGGAAGCGTAGTCCTTGCAGACCTGTTCAAGTTCCTCGCGGGTGACTGCGCCGGGATTTCGTTCCAGCAGTTCCAGCACGTCGGTCATGTCCTTTCCGAGACGCTTCGGATTGTTTTTCACCGCGTGGAGTTTTAGCGCGATGAGATGGGAGACGCACGGAACGTTCACCGGGCCGCCGGGAGATGGCATCGGAGCACGCCGCGCCCACATTTTTTCAAACGTCTCGCCGGTCACGAACATGGCGTGAATCGGCATCCCTCCAGGCTTTCCCTCGAACCAGAACTCGTGGAAGGAACTCATCCGCCCGGCATATTGGAATCCGTGGCGAGCGAGTGCAGCTTTCAACTCCTCGATGGAAGATGCGGCAATCATGCAATCCACATCCACGGTGAAGCGAGCGTAGCCGTGAGCCTCGAGGGCATTGCCGCCGATGACCAGCACCGGGCACTCTGCCTGCGCGAGAGCAGCGAGAGCGACGGTGATCGTGGGCATGGCCTAGAAAAAGATCGGGATGATCAAAATCGCGACGATGTTCACCACTTTGATCATCGGGTTGATCGCCGGGCCGCTCGTGTCCTTGTACGGGTCGCCGACGGTGTCGCCGGTCACGCTCGCCTTGTGCGCCTCGCTGCCTTTGCCGCCGTGGTTGCCTTCCTCGATGTATTTCTTCGCGTTGTCCCATGCGCCGCCGCTGCTGGTCATCGAGATGCCCATGAAGAGGCCCGTGACGATGCTGCCGACGAGCACGCCCCCGAGGATTTTTGCCCCGTCGGGAATCGCCGCGACGGCGATCACCGCGACGATCGGAATGAGTGCGGGGATGATCATTTCCTTCAGCGCCGCCTTCGTGACGATGTCCACGCAGGTGCCGTAGTCAGGCGTGTCCTTGCCAGTGAGGATGCCGGGCAGCGCCTTGATCTGGCGGCGCACTTCGTTCACGACCGCGCCTGCGGCACGGCCCACGGCGCTCATGCTGAATGCGCTAAAAAGATACGGCAGGAGCCCGCCGAT
>JANXZI010000039.1 GCA_025355595.1 Spartobacteria bacterium | reverse complement strand
CCACCCACATGTAGCCGAGGTAATTGTAGGCCTCGGGCGCCTCGGGATTCATCCCGATGCTCTTCTGCAAAAGCTCCGCCGCCTTCTCGATCCTGCCCGCCTGCTCCGCCGCCGCACCCCATTGGAAATAAAAATCCGCGTCAGCCGTCATGTCGCTGCGCCCCTTCGTCTCCTCGAGGTAACTCGCAAACATCCGCATGGCCGCCTCGTGGCGCTTCGCCGCGCTGAGCGCGGACGCAAGGCCGAGCGTCACATCCGGACGGTCAGGAAATTTCCGCCGCGCCTTCTCCATCGTCTCCACCGCGTCCGCATGCTTCTTCGCGCGATGCTGCACGTTCGCGAGGTTGATATGATTTCGCGGCTCGCCGGCATCGAGCACCAGCGAGCGCCTGTAATGCTCGATCGCCTTCTCCGTCTCCCCGCCCTGCTCATAAAGCTGGCCCAGCAGCTCGAAAAGGTCCTGCCGCTGCGTCTGGCTCGGGTCGCGCGCAAACTGCTCGAGCAGCGGGATCGCCTCCGCGCCGCGGTTGTTCGCCGCCAGCGCGCGGATGTATTTTTCGCGCAGGTTCTTCGTCGCCTCGTCGCGCGGCGCCTGGTTCAGCTTCACCGCGCGCTCGTAAAATTCCAGTGCCTCCTTGCCCTTGTGCGCAAGCACCGCGAAGTCACCCGCCTGCGCGAGCACGGAGGCATCATTCGGCCTCAGCGCCACCGCCTTGCGGAAAACGGAATCCATCTGGCGGAATTCCTCCGGCTTCGCGGAGCCGTCATCCTTCAGGTAAATCCTCCGCAGATAGCTGCCGAAGCCCAGCCAGAATTCGGGATTCCTGGACGTGCTCTTCAGCGCCCTGTCAATCAGCCCCGCGGCCTTGTCCATTTCGCCGAGCTGCTGATGCAGCTCATACACCGCGGCCCACGCGCCGAAATATTCCGGCGCGGCCGTCATCGCCTTCTGCGCCATCTGCATCGCGAGTTCCGGCTTGTTCAGATGCTTCGCGTACACCTGTGCGAGATAGATGCACGTTTCCGGCTCCTTCGGCGCGGCGGCGATGGAATCCTTCAGCACGCGGATCGCCTCCGCAGGCTCGTTTCGCTTCGCGAGTTCCGTCGCGACTTTCACCGCGAGGCTCGCATTCGCGGGATCGAGTTCCGTCGCGCGCTTCCATGCGTCAATGGCCTTGTCCGGATCGCCCTTCTCATCCGCCATCTGCCCCTCGGCAAATGCCGCGACCGCCAGCGCGCGGTTCTCCGCCTCGCGCGTCAGTTGCAGATCCGCCTCCGATTTCCGCCGTTCGGAAGGCCACGCGTCCGCGTACTTCGGCCCCGGAGAAAATGGCGCGACCAGAACACCCTCCGCGGCCGGCACGGCGGGCCTCGGCGCAGCAGGCTTCGCGACCGCAGCAGGGCCTTCGTACAGATCGTCTGTCGCAGGCGGTTTCACCGCGGGCGCGGGCTTGATTGGCGGCGTCGGCTTCGCCGCAGGCGCGGGAGTTGGCGTCGGTTTTTTGCCCGGCTTCGGAGCGGCGAAAGCCGTCCCGGTCGCCATGGCAAGCAGCACCCCAAGCAACCCGGAAATCCCCCGCCGCCAACGGCGGTTCGTGGAAATCCGGTTCCAGCTCATGACGCGATCCTAGCGCCTAGCTCTTGTACCGCAAACGCTTCTTGTGGCGGTTGAGCTTCATCCGCTTCTTGCGTTTGTGCCGGTTGATTTTGGACTTACGGCGCTTCTTGATGGATCCCATGCTTTTGTGTGCTGATTAAGAGATTGGTTTTAAGAGGGCGCGGAGCAAAGCAATGTCACCCGCACTCGGCAAACACTTTCTCAGGCGGTGTGAAAAAAATTCGCACATCACCGACGGCGTGCATCGGGTAGGGTGGGCGTCCTCGCCCGCCGTGCCGGGTATCCTATCCGGCACATTCGAACGGCAGTTGGCAAACTCACCTCGATCAACGCCCGCGGGTGCTGCGTAGAATACGCAGCACGGCGGGCAGAACGCCCACCCTACCCTCACCGCTCACCGCGTCCCATCCACCCCTGCCGCGAGCCCTTTGCGCCGCACATGCAGAAGAATCGGCAGCGACGCCTGCTTCCCCGCATCACGGCACACCGCGAACGCCAGCCGATCCGTCTCCGGCACCCACGCCGCGGCCTTGATGAAAATCTCCCCCGAGTCCTGCCCTTCGAGCAGCGTGATGCCACTCAGCCCAAGATTGTCCACCACGATCCCATGCGGGAGATTTTCCACGTCAAAGCGCAGCGCGCCCTTCGCGCTCCCGCGCTTCAGCACGATCCACGCGCTCACCGTCTCGCCCGGAGTGATCGTGATCTCCGCCGGCTTCGCATCGTCGCTGCGCGAAAATCCCGGCACATCGTGATTCGCCCCCGCGGGCTGCAGCGACACGATCACCGGCGCATCGCCTTGCGCCTTGACACTCGCGATCTCACCCGCAGCGTGCGTGAGGTTTTTCCCGCCCACTTCCGCAGTTGCGGAAATTTTTGCCGGACTCCAATTCGCGGCACCCGGCAGCACCGAGATGCTCCCCTTCGCCACGAGATGCCCCGCTTGGATCACGATCGGATTCGACACACGCCAGCCCTCTGGCACGCCAGTGATTTCGCACACGATGTCACCATCGAAGCCATCCTTCCGCGCCGCCGTGAGCGTGAACTCCGCGCCGCTGCCGATGTTCACCGTCGCGTTCACGGGCGTGAGCTTCACCGCAAAATCCGGCCGCGCCTCGTGTGCGATGAGCCGGTAAGCGAAGCGCTCGCCCGCCGCGCCGCGGATCTCGCGCACGCGCACGACGAAATCGCCATCCGCCGGCGCGGTGAAAAGCAGCCGCGAATCCGTGCCTGCGACACGCGTGCCGTCGTCATCATTTTCGTAGTGCACCGTGAAGACTGGCAGGCCGTTCGCCACGAGCTTCGTGCCCGGCGCGTGCGGCTCCACCATGTAGCACGGCTCGTCCAGCGCGTGCGCCGTCGCCGTCGTGTCGAAGTACGCGATGCGCTTTCCGCCATTCGTGTAAAACGCAAATCCGCTGTCCGGCCCCTCGGGCATCCGAAAGATTTTCGTCACCTCACCCTGCATCCACATCAGCTCGTTCAGCTCCATCTCGCGCCAGTTGTCCACGCGCGCGTCTGCCGCGATTGAGTCAATCGGACGGAACGTGATCGCACTGTCGCGCACCGCCTGCATGAGCAGCCGCTCCACGGGACGTCCGTCCGGCCACAGCACCGCGATCTTTGTGTCCGCCGGCGAGCCGCGCCGCGCCGCCTCCGTCTCGATCGCGTAGGTCACGCCCTTCTTCGCCGTGAAACGAAAATGATCCGACTCGCGCGCCGAGAGAAAACGTCCGCTCACCGAAAACGGCACGCCGAGCTTCTGCGCACCGCCGACCGTCCCGCACTCCGCCGACGCGACAAAGTCCGGCACCTCGCTCACCGGCACCGACGCCACCGCGCGGCTGCGGAATTTCTGCGCGTCAATATTCACCGCAGCCATCCCGTTCGCGCCCGACTTCACGCTCACCGTCCGCGACGCGGGATCAGCCGGAAGATTGTAGCCGACGAGTTCCAGTTTTGTCTCCGCATTCGCCGCCACGCTCAGCGGAAAGACAGCCGTGACGAACGGCAGCGCACCGATTGTGAGGCTGTAAGAATGTTCCGCGCTGCCGGTCATCAGCGCATCGCTCACGATGATCGCATACCGCCCGTTCGCGGCGAATTTGTGCGCGATGAACGGATCGCCGCTCGCGTCAAAGCTGCCATTCGTCGCCAGGACGCGCCCCGTTGAATCCGTGAGACTCAGCACCGCCGCCGCCTTCGAGCCGAGCGCCTTCGCCGCGCAGTCAAAGACGATTGTCGCACCCACCTTCGCCTCGAATTCATACCGGTCGCTCTCCCCCGCCTTCGCCAGCGTGCCCCACACATTCGCAGGGAGCGCCGTCAGTTTCTGCATCGTCGTGCCCGCGGGAAAATCGACCACCGCGATGTCCTCGACCCGCAGCGTCGTGCGCCCGATTTCCTTCCCGTCCGCGCCGCTTGCCACGAGCGCGTAGCCGCCGCGCGGGAGATCCGTCGGAGTGAAAATCACGAGTGGCACCGCAGCTTTTTCCGCCGCAGCCACGAACACGCGCACGCGCGCATCCTCACATTTCACCGAGACGATCGGCGGCAGGTTTGCGCCCGTGAGTTTCATCTCGATCATCTTCCCGCGCTCGATCCCGTGCGGCGAAATGCCCGAGACAGACGGCCCCTTCGGCGGTGGCGCAGGCTTGTCCATTGCCTTCTTTTTCGCCTGACAGAAAATCCTTCTTCCATGCCTCGCATCCGACTCGCAATGAGCGACGACATCCGTCTGCAAGTTCGGCGTACCTTGGGTAGCGCGGGCGTCCTCGCCTGCCGTGCCGGGCATCCTGCCCGGCACATCGGACGTCGAAAGGCCAAGTCCATCAATCACCGTCCGCGGAGTGCGGCGTAGGATACGCAGCACGGCGGGCAGAATGCCCGCCCGACCCAGCATCCCGCTCTTCGGAGTCGTGATCACTTTTCCCGTCTTCGCATCGTAAAAAACCACCGTCCCGTCCGCGCGCCCAGTCACCACATTGTCGCCCGAAAATGTCAGCGCTGTCGGCCAGTCCGGCTGCTTCTCCAGCAGCACGCGCTCCTTCACCTCCGCGGCGTCCCACACGCGCACCGTGCCATCCTGCGCCGAGCTGATCATCGCCGCGCCATCGGCACTCCACACGAGCCGCAGGATCGCCTGCTCGTGCGCAAACTTCGCGACCACGAGCGGATTCGTCGTCTCGCGTGCCTCCGCCGACACGCTCCACACGCGGATGCGATTGTCCGCGCCCGCCCCCGCGAGCCGCTTGCCATCGGCGCTCCACGCGACGGCAAACTGCTCCTTCGTCGGCTGGCTCAGCGTGTCGCGCCGCTCACCGCTCGTCACATCCCAGAGCTTCACCGTGCGATCCGCACTCGCGCTCGCGAGCAATTTTCCATCGGGACGAAACGCGAGCGCGAACACCGCGCCGTTGTGCCCGCCCAAAGTCTTCCGCTCCTTCGCATCCACGACATTCCACAGCTTGATCTTCTGATCGTAGCTCCCCGTCGCCAGCGTCTTCCCATCCGGCGAAAGGGCGAGCGCGTAAATCATATCGCGATGGCCGGTGAAAGTACGCACCACTTTCGCGGTCGCCACATCCCACTGCCGTACCTCGCCCTCGATCGCATTCTCGCCCGACGCCGCGAAAAGCTGTGTGCCATCCGCCGACCACACGAGCGCATTCACCTCGCCGCGATGCCCCTCGAGTTTCTTCACCGCCACCTGCGAGACCGGATCCACCAGCTCCACGATCGAACCGCGCCCGACCGCGACAAGCTTCGCCTGCGGCGAAAACGCGAGCGCATTCACGGCCACGCGCGGCGAACCGTGTGGCGCGACCTTCGGCACCTCGACGACCTTCTTCGCCATCTCGCGCTGCGGCGGCTTCGCGCCTGCATCAATCCACTTCACAACCTTCTCAATCTCATCCGCCGACAGCTTGTCGCGCTTTCCCGGCGGCATGAATTTTTTCTTTCCGTCCTTCTCCACCTCGCCGCGCAGATATTTCACGAGCAGGCTCTCCACTGACTTCCCCTTCACGATCGCCGCACCGCTCTCGCCGCCTTTCAAAATGTCCGCGTGCTTCTCCAGCACCAGCTTCCCGTCCGGGTCGTCCGCCGAGTGGCAGTCGAGGCAGCGATCCTCGATCAGCTTCACGACCGCGGGAAAATAATCCGGCTCCTCCGCGCGCAGCGGAATGGTGAGAGCGAGCACGGGGAGGAAAAGGAACAGCTTCATGGCGGGTTAAATCGTGGAAAATACGGCGGTGTTCAAGATGCGTCTCAGTCCACCGCCTCGGGCCGAAATGCTTGGACTTCCCCGCCCTCCCCGAGCCGCCGCTCGCATCAGGGCAACACATCAAAATGACGCGGCGCTCCGGGGCGAAACTTCCAAAGCAAGCAGCGCTTCGCCTTCAGATTCTTTCCTTGGGCGTTGGGCGTTGAAATGATCCCGGTGCTTTGGTGCGATTGCCTTGTTGCACAGTGATTCTTTGCGCGACACCGGGCGCTGCGTTCGCTATTCTTCCGCCTTCACCTTCCTCCGTATGAAAGCCCCTCCGTTCCTCTCCGCGAGATCGCTCATCGCACTCGCCATGCTCGGCACCGGCGTCGGCGCCGCATTGGCACAGCTCCCATCCGCGAAGATC
This sequence comes from Spartobacteria bacterium, assembly GCA_025355595.1. Lineage (GTDB taxonomy): Bacteria > Verrucomicrobiota > Verrucomicrobiia > Chthoniobacterales > Chthoniobacteraceae > SXWH01. Next base: position 5,429 of record JANXZI010000039.1, on the reverse strand, counting down.
CGCGAGAGCGAGCAAAAGCAGACGCACATCCAGGGCGAGACCAAGCTGCTCGCCGACACGCTCGACGCGATGCTCGGCGAATACGAACGCAACAATCTCGCGGGCGACGATGCCGCGGCCATGCGCCGCGTGCACGAGTCGCTCGGTTCGCTCTCCGCGACCGAGATGCGGCAGGTCGTGGATCTTCTCCAGCGCGCGCGCGCAGCGACGAGCCCGGACGCCGCTGTGAAGACCGTCGCCGATGCGTTCACCGCGCAGAAGCAGATCGTCACCGCGATCCAGCGCATCCTCGCCGAGCACCTGCGCGAGCAGGAGGCGGCGGAGATCTCGCGGCAACTGCACGAGCTGGCAGACCGGCAGGCGCGCAATCTCCAGAATGGCATCGAACTCACGCGGATGACCGCCGGACTGCGCTTTGCCAATTCCGCCGCAGCCGAGCAGGCCCAGATCACGACGCAGCTCGGCGAGCAGTCGGCCATCGCGGAGGAGATGAAAATGATCCGCGGCAAGATCGCGCGGCTCGCGGCAAATCCCGAGAACGCGGGCACGGCGGAATCTTTCAAGGCCGCCGCAAAACAGATCGAACGGGCCGAGCCCGTCGCCGAACGGGCCGCGGAGTCGCTGAAGGCCGCGCAGGTTTTCAAGGCTGCCGCGGATGAAAAGGCGACGCGCGACGAGCTGCGGAAAGTCGCGCGCCAGATCGCCCCGCGCGAGCAGGGCCCCGAGGCGCTGCGCAAGGCGGAGCGCGAACTCGCCGAGGTCATCACCGAGCAACGGCAGTTGCGCGATGCGACTGCACAGCAGCGCAAGCCCGCGGATTTCGACAAGTGGCTCGCGGAAAAACTCGCGGCGAACGACGGCACCGAAGGGCTCCCGCAACGCCTGCGCAGCCAGCCCGCAGGCGCATTGCGCGCGGACCCGGAAGTCCGCGCCCGCTTTGAAACCGAGCAGCGCCAGAAGGACACGCAGCTCGGCAAGATCGAGGATCAGCAGGGCGAACTCGTCGGCAAGACGGACGCCCTCGCGCAAAAAATCGCCGAGGTGCCGCAGGCCGCAGACGCGGTGAAAAACGCGACCGGAAAAATGCAGGAGGCCCGCGCCGCGATGCAGGATGCGAAAGCGCCGCAGGCCGCACAGCAGCAGGACGCGGCGCTCGCGCAGCTTGCGGCGGCGCACGCGGAATTGAAGCGCCGCGCCGACGAAGCCGAGGCGCTCGCCGCGAAGAGCGGCGACAAGGCGAAGGATCTCGCACAGCTCCAAAAGGTCGCCGAAAACCTCGCAAAGGAGGAGGCCGCGATCGCCAAGGCCGACCAGCCGGACGCCGCCGCGCAGCAGGACATCGCGCGCCGCGCCGAACAACTCGCACAGCGCGCAAAGATGGAAGCCCCGCCAGCCGCGCAGCCCGCGCAGGCCGCGGCCATGCAGGCACAAAAAGGCGAGCAGGCGATGCAGGCAAACAAGCCCGACGAAGGCCGCGCCGCCGCAGCGCAGGCCGCGCAAAATCTCGCAGAGACCGCCAAGCAGTTCGCACAGTTACAGGCCGCCGCCGCACAGCAGCAGGCACAAAACCCAGCCGCCCAGCCGCCCAATCCCGCGGACGCTGCGCAGCAAGCCGCGCAGATGGCCGCGGCACAGCAGCAACTCGCACAAGCGCAGCAGCAGGTGCAGCAGGCGCAGGCCAATCTCCAGCAGGCCGCGCAGCAAAACGGACAGCAGGCCGCGCAGAATGCAGCGCAAGCCGCCCAGCAGGCCGCACAGGCCGCGCAGCAAGCCGCCGATGCCGCGCAAGCCGCGCAACAGCAGGCCGCGAAAGCCGGCAATCAGCCCGCCGCACAGCAAGCCGCGCAGGCTGCGCAACAGGCAGCCCAAGCCGCGCAAGCGGCACAGCAGGCTGCCCAAAATGCACAGCAGATGGCCGCGCAGCAGCAGGCGGGAAATCAACCCGGCGCACCGCAGGCTCAGCCAGCCGCGCAGCAGCAGGCGGCACAGGCTGCCCAGCAAGCCGCTGCACAGGCAGGCCAGGCGGCGCAAGCTGCGCAGCAAGCGGCACAGGCCGCAAAAAATTCCCAGCAAGCCGCAGCGCAGGGAGCACAGCAGGCGGCGCAGGCCGGACAGCCCGCCGCGCAAGCGGCAAACCAGCAGGCGGCGCAGCAGGCGGGTCAGGCCGCACAAGCCGCGCAACAGGCGGCGCAAGCCGCGCAGCAGGCGCAGCAGATGGCGCAGGCCGCCGCGCAGGCTGCGCAGGGTGCCCCGCAGCAGGCGCAGGCCGCGGCCTCGATGCAGCAGGCCGGCCAGCAGCTCGCGCAAGCCGCGCAAAATGCAGCGCAGGCTTCAGCGCAGGGTGGCGCGCAATCTTCCCCGACCGCGCAGCAGGCGATGCAGCAGGCCGCACAGCAGCTCGCCGCCGCGACCTCGCAGGCCAATGCCGGCCAAAACGCAGCCGCGCAGCAATCCGCGCTGGGTGCCTCGCAATCGCTCGCGCAGGCGCAGGCTTCGATGGCCACGCAGCAGGCCGGCCTCTCACCTTCGCAAAGCGGCGCGCCGATGCCAGGGCAAGGCCAGGGTCAGGGTCAAGGTCAAGGTCAGGGCACTCAGCCCGGTCAGGGTCAAGGTCAGGGCCCGGGGAAATCTTCACAGGCGAGCACCGGCCCGTCGCAGGGTGCGGAAACTTACACGCCCGGCGATCCGAAAGCCGTCGAGCGCGGCGCACGCGAGGCGGCGTTGAAAAAGACGGACTTCATCGGTCTCCCTGCGCGTGAGCGCGCCGCGATCCAGCAGTCGCTCCGCGAAAAATATCCACAGGAATACGGCGCACTCGTCGAGCAATACCTGCTGAACCTCGCGAACGAGAGCGGGAAGAAGTAAAGCCAGCGCAGATCGGAGGAGCAGCGATTATCCGCGAACCTGCCTCCGCGCCTCTACGTTAACTCCCCGCGTTGTCACTGCTGGACGCAGACTTTTGGGGAGCCCCCTCAGCCGAAAAGCTCCATCAGCGGCTTGCCTTCTTCCAGGAGATTGTAGGGTCGCCCGAGCATGTCCGTGGCTTCGAGATCGGTGACGCCCATCGCGTGATACACGGTCTTCACGACATCCGCGGGATCGATCGGGCGGTTCTTCGGATACTCCGCGCGCGCATCGGTCCCGCCCACTTCGCGGCCTCCCTGAATCCCGCCGCCCGCCATGAGGACGCTCATGCACGCCGTCCAATGATCGCGGCCTGCGCCGCTGACTCCGCCGGAGCGACGGTCGCCGACTTTCGGCGTGCGGCCCATCTCGCTCGTCACGAGCACGAGCGTCTCGTCGAGCAGCCCGCTCTGCGCGAGGTCTTCCATGAGCGCGGAAAATGCGCGGTCAAATTGCGGCAACAGATATTTTTTGAGGCAGTTGAAATTGTCCCCGTGCGTGTCCCACCCGCCCGCGCTCTTGCACTGCTTCGCGGTGCTCTCGTCCTCCTTCCAAAACACCGTGACAAACGGCACGCCCGCCTGCACGAGCCGCCGCGCCATGAGCAGGCTCGTGCCGTTGATCGTGTTGCCGTAGCGCTCGCGCACAGACGCGGGTTCAGACGTGATGTCGAACGCGCCCGTCGTGCCGCTCGATGAGAGGAGCGCGAACGCCTTCTCCTGCTGCCGCGCGTAATTTTTCGCCTGCGCCTCGTGATCGAGATCGCGCCGCGCGGTGTCGAGCGCGTGCAGGAGTTCGCGGCGCTCGTCCATCCGCCCCGCGCTCATGCCGGCCTCCATCGTGAGCGTCGGCGCGCTGAACTGCAGCGGCTCGTCGAAATTCCCGATGAGGTAAAACGGATCGTGATCCATCCCGAGCCGTCCCGCGAACTGGCCGGGCCGCGTGTAGGGCAGCTTGCTCGGCTTGTGCGGGAGCGTGATCGCATTCGGAAGCTTCGCGTGCGGCGCGCGGCGCGACGCGACGACGCTGCCCATGTAGGGCCAGTCGTCGGGATACGGACGGCGGTCGTTGCCCTGCTGCTTGAACGTCGCATCCGGCACGTGCCCCGTGAGATTGTAATAGTAGCCCGCGTGATGGTCGCCCGTCGCTCGGCCAAAATCCGTAATGCCATGCACGAGGGAAAAATTGTGCGCCTGCTTCGCGAGCATCGGAAGGTGTTCGCAAAGATGGATGTCCGGCGCGCTCGTGCGAATCGGCTCGAACTCGCCGCGATACTCGCGCGGCGCCGCAGGTTTCATGTCCCACATGTCGATGTGCGACGCGCCGCCGCAGAGAAAAAAGAGGATCGTGGATTTTGCCGGCTTGCGTTGCGCGACCGCCGCGGGATTCGCTCCGAGGAGCGGCGCGGCATGCAGTCCCGCAAGTCCCATTGCGGACGCACTGAGAAATGCACGGCGATTCATCGGCGGATGGAAAAGGGGCGAACTCATGGTGTGACAATCGCATTTGCGCCGCGCCGTTAGCAGGGAGAAACGAGAGGTAAGGTCAGCCTGAAGGATGCAGTCCTACCATCTGTCACAAACAATGTGACTACGAAGGGCGCGAAGAACGCGAAGAGCTTGAAGACATCAGTATTTCACCGCCGCCACGCCACTGCCGAGGCCGAGGTCTTTCACGATCTCCGAGGCCTTCGCGAGCATCATGCCGACTTCGCTCGAGATCGCGATGAACTGCCAGCCCTCCGCGATGCGGCGCTTCGCCTGCGCGGCGTCGGCGACGTGGATGCCGGGCGCGACTCCATGCTTTTTTGCACTCGCGAGGATGCGGGCGAGAGCATCGTTGAAAGCCGGCAGGTCGCTGTCGAACGCCGGCGCGACGCCGAGCGAGGCGTGCAGATCGTTCGGGCCGATGAAGACGGCATCAATCCCCGGCACGCTGAGGATGTCGTCAATGTTCGAGACGGCCTCAGCGGTCTCGGCCATCACGACGACGAGAATTTCATCATTCGCCCGTGCAAAGTACGTCGCGGAATCGGTGAGGAAATTTGCGGGCCCGAGCTGCCCGCCGATCGTCCGCTGGCCGACAGGCCGGTAGCGCGCCGCGCGCACGACCGCCTCGCATTCCGCGCGCGAATTCACCAGCGGCACGATGATTCCGAACGCGCCAGTATCGAGCACGCGCTTGATGTTTTCCGTCGTGTTGAACGGCACGCGCACGAGCGGAACGCAGCCCGACGCCGCGATGATGCCGAAGCTGCGCGCCGCGTGCTCGAACGTCGCGTGCGAGTGCTCCATCTCGACGGTGAGCCAGTCAAAGCCCGTGCGCGCCATGAGCTGCGCGCCCACGGAATCCGAGAGGTTCAGCCACGTGCCGATGCTCGCCTCGCCGCGTTTGAGTTTTGCACGGACAGGATTGGTCTTCATATGGGAAGGGGCATTCGCAGCATGGGGAAAGCAAACAACTCGGGATTAAGCACCGACTGGGGCCGGTGACAGGCATGGCACTTAAGCGGGTGCGCCTTTGCG
>JANXZI010000012.1 GCA_025355595.1 Spartobacteria bacterium | reverse complement strand
TTCTTCGTGCGCGAGGTTTGCTTTTTGTGGCCGGCGTGGACGAGGCAGGACGGGGCCCACTTGCGGGGCCGGTCGTCGCGGCGGCGGTGATTTTGCCGATGAAATTCCGGCACAAGAAGCTGAACGATTCGAAGCAGCTTTGCGAGGAGACACGGGAAGCGATCTACGCAGAAATCACCGCGAACGCGGAAATCCGCTGGGCCTTCGCGAGTGTGGAGCACGACGAGATCGATCAGCTGAACATCCTGCGTGCGACGCACGAGGCCATGCGACGCGCCGTCGCAAAACTCGATCCGCAACCGCAGCATGTGCTCATTGATGGCCTGCCCGTGCGGCCATTTCCCGTCGGGCAGACCGCGCTTGTGGGCGGCGATGCGCTGAGCTTCAGCATCGCGGCGGCGAGCATCATCGCGAAGGTCACGCGCGACCGCATCATGGTGGAGCACTGCGCAAAATTTCCCGGCTACGATTTTGCCCGACACAAGGGCTACGGCACGCCACAACATCTCGCAGCGCTGAAAAAAAATGGGCCTTGTCCGATCCATCGCCGGTCTTTTCTTCCCGTCCGCCAGGCGGAACTCGGGCTCTGATCCGCGTCACGCGCTCGGGCGTCGTGGTGAACGGCTCGCGGAGAAATTTCTGCGCACGAACGGGTGCAAGATTCTCCATCGCAACTTCCGCGCAAAGGGCGGCGGTGAGGTGGATCTCGTGTGCCGTGACATCGCGGAGAAAACGCTCGTCTTCGCCGAGGTGAAAACGCGCACGAGCGACGAAGGCGGACGCCCCGCCGACGCCGTGGATTTAGCAAAGGAAGCGCTCATCGCGCGCGGCGCGCGTGCGTGGCTGAAGCTGCTCGATCGGCCCGAGGTGCCGTTTCGCTTCGATATCATCGAAGTAATCATCGGTGCGGGAAAGCCGCGCATCAATGTGATCAAGAGCGCCTTCATCCTGCCCGAGGAGAAGCGTCGCTGACGTGCCACCGCACTACAAGGGTTGCGCGCGCTGCGCGCGCGGGCGTGCTTACTGCGGTTCCGTCTTCTTTTTCTCAGGCTTCGGATTTTCGCGCGGCTTGCCTGCCTTGTCGTCGAGGTCGCGCTTCGCCGTTTCCGTCGCCTCCTCGATCCCGTGTTTCACCCGATCCAGTTCCTTGCGGAGCTGTTCGATCTGCTCCTTCGGAACTTTCGAGTCATCGAGATTGCGCTCCAGTTTTTCGATCTGTCCCTTGAGCGCCCCGGCGGGATCGCCGGTCGTCCACGAACGTTTCTCCACGATCACACCGGGGTGTTTTTCCTTCAGCTCCTTCATGAAATCCTGCGCTCGCGCGCCCGGATTTGCGCCGGGGGTGGCCGGCCAGCCGCGCGCGCCGGGCTGCATCTGGAAGAATTGCATCGGGCCATGCTCGCCCGTCTCAAGCTCATGCTCCACGAGCGTGACGCTGGCCTCCTTTCTCGAGCCTTGGCGCAAGTAGGTGAGTTTCACGCTGTCGCCGGGCTTCTTCATCGCGATCAGTTTTTTCAACTGCGATTGCTCGACGATGATCTGATCCTCGAAGCGCAGCAGGATGTCATTCGGCTGGAGACCGGCCTTCGCCGCCGGACTCTCCGGCGCGACGTGATTGACCACCACGCCTTCGCCGGGTGTGAGTGAAAGTTGGGACGCGACGACTTCCTGCACGGGCTCCATCGCGATGCCGAGCCACGGGCCTTTCTCGTGCTTCGCGTTCCACACATTCGGCTGGCCGGGTGCGCCGATCTTGCCGCCGCCAAACTGGACGCTGCCGCCGGCTTTCGCTCCGTCGCCACCGACGGAGAAGGTGTTATTCCCATCGCCGAGCTTGAAGGTGCGCGTCTCCTTCTTGCCGTTGATGTCAATGGTGACGGTCGCGGTGCCGTCCGCTGCCGTGACGACGGTCGAGGAGGAGGTTTTCTTTTCCGGTTTTTGCGGCTCCTTTTTCTCCCCGGTGTTTTTGTCCTCCGCTTGTGCAAGCGGGAAGGCGAGCAGGAGTGCTGCGATGGTCTTGGTGAGGATGTTTGGTTTCATGCTTTTGAGTTGGGATGTGGGGTTCGTTGTCGGTGGAAAAATGGCGGTGCTGCCTAGCTCCCGATCATATTCTTATTCCTACTCCTATTCTTACTCCGCCAGCGGAGCACGCAGCGGATGCGAGGCGGAGGGGAGGGGATAAGAATATGATTAGGAATAAGTATAAGAGGGGTGTGTGGTGCGGTTCGCGCCGTCAGTAAATCTCGAGCGCGACCGGGATCACCTCGCGGCGCGTGGTCGCTGTATGATGAGCGCGGCCGTCGGCGTCGGTGCGCACGGTCTCGTGTTCCAGCCACTCCACATCCATGATGCGGTAGGGCTGCTGATTCGGTGCGACGACGATCCCGATCGGGCGTGCGCTCACGAGGTAATCCTGGCTCTCAACCGGCACCGGCGAGCCGGCGGATGCGCCGCCGCTCCCGGGAGTGTCGCGCGGCTCGTGTGCGCGTCTGCGTTCCAGCACGGCAAATGTCCCCACGGCCACGCATGCGCTCGTGGCGACCGGCAGTAGCCAGCGAAGTAGCACTTCGCGCCATGCGGATATTTTCTCCGGCGCTTCGTTGCGCGGGCGTGCGGCGGAGAGCCGGGCCATGAGCGACGGTTCGATCTCGGACGGGCGCAATTTTTGCAGCGCATCCTCGATGGGATCATGGTCGCTCATAGGACGACGCCTTTCAAAATATCGCGCAGCCCCCCGAGCGCGTAGCGGTAGCGCGAGGCGGCCGTGTTCAGCGGCACGCCGGTGGTCTCGGCGATTTCCTGGAAGGTGAGGCCGCCCCAGATCTTGAGCGTCACGACCTCGCGGTAGATCGGTTGCAGCGATTTCACGGCGTCCTCCAAGGTGCGTTGCATTTCGCGTTCCTCCACATCGGGCAGGAAGCATTCGGTGTCCGGCGCACCGGCTTCGAGTTCGCGCACGCTGCGCCGGTCGCTGCTGCGCGCGAGATCGATCGCGCGGCGGCGGATGGTGGCAAAGACGAGCGCGTCCGGCGGCATCCCGTCGGCGCGTTTCCACGATTCGACGAGCGCATCCTGAAGCACATCCTCGGCGTCAGACTCGCTGCGGGTCTGCTGGCGTGCGTAGAGGAGAAAGCGCGGGCCGCTGGTGCGCAGCCAACTGCGCCATTCGTCGGAAGAGGGTTCGTGATGCACGGGCGGGAGGTCATGTAGTCAACCAACACGGCGTTGCCGTTCGATTTTTTTGTCTCAAAAAATTCTCGGCCCCGGTAAACGGGGGCGATGAAAGAAGAAAACATCCTTGTCGTCCGCCGTTCCCTCTTTGATCAGCTCGGCGCATTTCAGGGGCTCTGCTTCGACGTGGACCGCTACCTGCCCGCATTCCTCGCGCGCGAGAATAACTTCTTCACGCCGCGCGGCCCGGCGGAGCAAAATGCGGAATTGAAGCAGATCATCCCCTACGTGCTGCTCGTGCATGGCGATTCGATCTTCCACTACGTCCGGGGAAAAAAGGCGGGCGAGCAGCGGCTCGTCGCGAAGGGCAGCCTCGGCATCGGCGGGCACATGAATGACGGCGACGAGGGGCTCTTTGCGCTGGATCGCGAGGCGTACAATGTCGCCGTGCAGCGCGAGGTGGCGGAGGAGGTTTTCATCGAGACGAAATTCACGAACCACGTCGTTGCGCTGCTGAACGACGACTCGAACGAAGTCGGCAAAGTGCATCTCGGTGTCGTCCACATTTTCCGCCTCGACGCGCCCGCCGCGCGGAAGCGCGAAGCCATGATCACCGAGTCGGGTTTCCTCACGCTCGCCGAATTGCGCACGCGCCGCGAAGCGCTGGAGACATGGTCGCAGCTCTGCCTCGACGGCTTCGAGCGCCTGCTCGCCGCGGCAAAGTAGGCAAAGCGTGCCCGCCTCGTTCCCTCGGCAGCTACCGTGAAGCGCCGCCTGTCCCGGTGGCCTATCATGTTCCCGCGCGGCGCAGATCCGCTTTCATCTTCCCACGCCGCAGAAGGAGTGCCGCCGCGCCGTTCGTTTCCGCAGTCGCCGAACGCCCCCTGTTGCAAGGATTTCCATGCAAAGATTTCCGCGCAAGGATTTCCATTGACACCGCAAGGGGCGGGCGGGCAAGTCTCCGCACATGAGGTCGCCAATTCCCGGCCTCGCCATGCCACCGCAGCTGCACTATACCCTCAAATGGGTGCCATGAAAACGAAACGAACGATCACAAGACTGGCATCCTTCAAAGACCAAATCAAATGGGCCGCAGTTGTCTTTGGAATTGCATTCATGTCCTCCTATTTATTCGCAGGCGATAAACGACCCGCCGAGAAAGAGGCAAAACATCCCATGAAAACCGATACAATCACCATTCCGACACTGTTGCTCGACCACCTCCTCTCCGAATCTGACCTACACGGATGGCTTGGCTACCTCCCATCCCTTGATGTGGAGGATGAGCGGAAGGTTTATCCGGCATACGCGGTGGCCGAGCGCACCGCAAAAGAAGCACAAAGAGCCGCGTCCAGCAAGGGAGCCGAGAAGATCAAAATCAGGGTAGATCAAACCATCACTATTCGCGGTCTGGGGGAAGAAGCACCGCCTTCCAAGATGGGTGTGCCGTTGGTC
>JANXZI010000009.1 GCA_025355595.1 Spartobacteria bacterium | reverse complement strand
GGAGGCGCACGGAGCGTTGTCTGCGGAGAAGTCGGAGATCGAGCGGCGGCTCGCGGAGACGGAGCACTTTTTGGCGGAGACGAAGCGGATGTCGGCGGAGGAACACGCGGCGCTCTCCGCGGAGCACGCATCGCTTTCGGCGAAGCACGGCGAGCTGCACGGGGACTTCCACGGCCTGACACAGACGATCGAGGAGACGCGGCACGCGGCGGCGGAGGCGCACGGGGCGTTGTTGGCGGAGAAGGCGGAGATGGAGCGGCGTCTCGCGGAGACGGAGCACTTTTTAGCGGAGGCGAAGCGGCAGTCTGCCGAGGAGCACGCGGCGCTTTCGGCGAAGCATGGCGAGATGCACGGGAATCTCCAGGCGGTCACGAAGACGCTGGAGGAAATGCAGCGCACGGCGGCGGAGGCGCACGGAGCGTTGTCTGCGGAGAAGTCGGAGATCGAGCGGCGGCTCGCGGAGACGGAGCACTTTTTGGCGGAGGCACAGCGGCAGTCTGTCGAGGAACACTCGGCGCTTTTGGCGAAGCACGGCGAACTGCACGGGAATTTCCAGGAGCTCACGCAGGCGCTGGAGGAAACCCGCCGCACGGCGGCGGATGCGCACGGCGCGCTGTCGGCGGAGAAGGCGGACATCGAACACCGTCTCGCCGAGACGGAGCATCTGCTCGCGGACACGAGGCGGCAGGCTGGCGACGAGCATGCGGCGCTTTCCGCGAAGCGCGACGGGCTGGAAGAAAACCTCCGGGTGGTCACGGCGACGCTGGAGGAGACGCGGCGCGCGGCGGCGGCGGCGCACGACGCATTGTGCGCGGAGAAGGCGAACGTCGAGCGGCGTCTCGCGGAGACGGAGCAACTGCTGGCCGAGACGAAGCGGCTTTCGGCGGATGAGCACGCGGCACTTTCCGAAAAGCACGACGAGCTGCAGGAGCGGCATTCGGAGACCGTGCAGAACCTGCTCGAAACGCGCAATGCCGCGGCAGATGAGGTGACTGCGCTCACGCAGGCGAAGGCCGCGCTCGGCGAGCGGATCGCGGAAAGCGAGCGGGCGCTCTCGGAATTCCAGATCGCGGCGCACGACAGACAGGCGGCGCTCTCCGCGGAAAAGGCGTCGCTCGAAGGCCGGCTGGCGCAGTCGGAAAAGGCGCACGCGGATTTGCAGGCCGGGTCGGAGCAAAGGCAGGCCAGCCTCGAATCCGAGAGGGCCGCGCTGGCTGCTTCGCTCGTGGAGGCGCAGCGCAAGGCGGCGGAGGATCACCGGAGCTTCGAGGTGCTGAAGGCCAGCCTCCAGCGCCGGCTCGCGGAGCACGAGCAGTCGCTGGCTGAACTCAACGAGTCCGCGCGCACGGAAATCAACAAGCTCGCCGCGGAAAAGGCGCACCTCGAGCATCACCTCGCCGCGACGGAGCACACGCTGGCCGACACGCGCCTGACGACGGACAAGGAACACGTCGCGCTTGCCACTGCGAAGGGCGAACTGGAGGAGCGGCTCGGCGAGACCGAACGGACGCTCGCGGAGACGCGCAGGACGACGGCCGAGGAGCATGCCGCGCTCACCGCGGCGCGCGATGCGCTCCAGCAGAAGCTCACGGACGCCGGGCACGAGGCTGCCGAGGCGCAGCGCATCGCGGACGCCCAGCACGCGGCGCTCACTGCTGCGAGGGACGAATTGCAGCAGCGCCTGAGCGCGACGGAGGCCGGCCTCATCGAGGCGCGCCGGCTCGCGACCGAGGAGCACGCCGCACTTTCCGCGCACCGCGACGAGCTTCACCGCAAGGTGGGCGAGATGGAGAGCACGCTCGCCGACACGCACCGCGCCGCGGGCGAGCACCGGGCCGCGCTCGAGGGCAGGGCGGGGGAACTCGATGCGCAGCTCGAAGTCACCCGCCACGAACTCGCCGCCGCGAAGGAGTCGCTGGGCGCGGAGATTTCCGGGCTGTTTTCGGAGCGGACCGCGCTGAATGCGCACATCGCCGCGCTGGGTGCCGCGAAGACTGATTTGGAAAACCAGCTCGCCGCCGTGCGAGCGGAAATGGCGGAGGCCGCGCACGCTTCGGAGGCGCGACATTCGCAGCTCGCTGCGGAAAAGGGCGGGATCGAAACGCGGCTCGCTGAGACGGAGCGCCTGCTGGCGGACGCTCGAAAGTCCGCCGCGGATTCGGGAGCCGCGCTCGCCGGATCGCGTGATGAATTCCAGCACAAGCTCGCCGAGACGGAGCACGCGCTGGCGGAGGCGGCGCATGCTGCGGAGGCGCGCCATTCGCAGTTCACCGCGGAAAAGATGGAGATCGAGCGCCGTCTCGCCGGAGCCGTGCAGGCGCTCACGGAGACGCGCAAGGCCGCGGATGAGGGGCACGCGGCGCTCGCCGGATCGCGTGATGAATTCCAGCACAAGCTCGCCGAGACGGAGCACGCGCTGGCGGAGGCGCGCAGCAAGGCCAGCGAGGAACATGCGCGGCTCACGGCTGCGAAGGAAGAATTGCAGTGCCGCCTCGCCGCCGCCGAAACCGATCTCGCCGAGGCACGGCGCATCGCGGCGGAACACCGCGGGGACGCGGAACCGCTTGGCGCAATTTTTGCCGAGCGCGATGAATTGCAGCGCCACCTCGCCGAGGCCGGAAGCGCTCTGGCGGCGGCGCACCAAGCCACGGACGAAAGGCATGCCGCGCTTTCCGCCGAGCGGGATGCGCTGCACGCGAGGCTAGCGGACGCGGAAATGGAATTTGCCGGGCGGCAGCGGAGCACCGTCGAGGAATACGCACCGCTTGCGGCGCAGCGCGACGAACTGCTGCACAGGCTCGCGCAGACGGAGCGAAAGGCCGCGGAGGATCGCGACGGATTCGAGATGCTGAAGTCCCGGATGCAGCGCCGCCTCGCCGATCAGGAGGAATCGCTGCGCGGCTTCAACGAAATGGCGCGGACCGGTGCGGCCGCGCACGGCACCGCTGCCGGGGAGGATCACGCGCCGCTCGTGGCGGAGCGCGATGAACTGCACCGCAGGCTCGCCGGGATGGATCGCGCCCTGGCCGATGCGCGGCAAAGGGCCGATGCGGCGCACGCCGAACTCGCCGATGCACGGATGCAGTTTGGCGAAAGCCAGACCGGTCATGCCGAGTTGGCGGCGGCGAAGGACGGCTTGCAGCGCAAGCTGGACGAGAGCGAGAAGACGCTCGCCGGGCTGGGAGATTCGCTGCGCGGGGAAATTTCTGCGCTCACCGCATCAAGGACCGAACTGGAGACACGGCTCACCGAGGCGAGCAATACCGCCGAGACGTTGCACCTCAGTGCCGGGCGCGAGCGCGCGTCGCTGCTTGCGGAAAAGGAATCGTTGCAGCGCCATCTCGGCGAGATGCAGGAGACGCTCGCCGCCGTTCATGTGGAGAAGGATGGACGGGGCGCCGAGCTTGCAGCCGCGAGGCACGAACTCGGGACGCGGCTCACGGCGACTTCTGAAAAACTCACGGCGGCGCAACACCGGGTGGAAGAATCCGAGCGTGCGCTCGCCGCACTGCAGGCGGCATTTTCCACGGAAAAATCCGCGCTCGAGCAGCGCCTCCACGCGGCGGGCAGGGATCTCGAAAGCCTTCGCAATTCGGCTGCGGCGGAGCGTTCCTCGCTCGTCGCGGAGCGGGACGGGCTTCAGAACCGGATCGCTGCGGCCGATGCCGGCCACGCCGCGCTCGCGGACGAGCGCATTCAGACTGAGGCGCAGCTTGTGCAGGCGAGGGCTTCGCACGGCGAATTGCAGGCGCGGCTGGAAGTCGCCGCAGGCCACGAGGCTCTCGCCGCAGCCACGCGCACCGAGCGGGATCGCGTGCAGGCCGCACTCTCCGAGACGGAGCGCAAACTTCACGAGACATTCGCCGAGAGCGATCGCCGCGGTGCCGCGCACGCCGAACTCGGGCGGCGGCTCGCCGAGGTGGACGAGGCCCGCGAGCAACTCCGCACGGCGCTCTCGGAAAACGAGGGCATCGTGAAACAGCTCGAACAGAAGCTCGGCGCGGTCGTCCGCGAGACCGAGGAGGATGCGAAATTGCAGGGCGTGGAGATGGCCGTGCTGCGCGAGGCGCTGGAAAATGCGAACCGCGAGGGCGCGGAGTTGCGCGCGAAGTCCGCCGCAGCCGCGTCGGATTTCGAGAATCGTCTCCTCGCGCTCGAACAGCATTCCGCCGCAGTGGCCGCCGAGAGGCAGCGCGCGGAGGCGGAGCGCGACGGGGTCGCAAAGGCACTGGCGGACGCTGCCGAGGAGGCGAGGAAAGTCGCCGCCGCACACGGGGAATCGCTCGCCAAGGCGGAGGCGGATCGCGCACGGCAGGAGCAGGAACTCGCCGACGAGCTCCGGAAAAAATCAGAGGAACTCGAGTCCGCCCGCGCTGCGATCGCCGCGCTCGAACGCGAGAACGCGGAGGCGAAGGCTGGACACGAGGCCATGGCACGCCAGCGCGACGAAGTCGCCCGCCGCATGGCCCGAATGACGGATGAACACAAGCGGCTGCTCGACGACCTCGCCGGTCCCGCCGAGCCCGACGCCGGACACCGTTCCGTGCGCCCGTCCACGGTGAAGCCGAACATCATCGAGATGTCCGATGCGGACATGCTGCCGCCGCAGAAGGAGCGCGTGATCAATCTTCCGCCCGCCCGCCCCGTCACCGTCGCGCCGCCGAAGGTGCGGACGGTTTAGCTTTTTGGAGCGTGCGTTCACCGCCTCGGAACGCCGTCTTCCTGATCGATCCTACGCCTGCCTGCCGCGCACGGCGCGGTATGCGAGAAGAAGGAGAATCGCGCCGATGACGCTGCCGATGAAGCCCGGAAACTCGCCGGGCCGATAGAAGTTCAGTGCTTCTCCGAGGTATTTCGCGATGAGCGAGCCAGCGATGCCGATGCCGGAGGTGATGAGGCAGCCCTGGGGATCCCGCCCCGGCGTGAGCATTTTCGCGATGATGCCGATGACGAAGCCGACGAGCAGAGTCCAGAGAAGGGGAATCATGATGGGGTCAGTGGAAGGTGCTCAGCTCGAGCCCGGCCTCTGCTTCCTCCTCGACTTCGACTTCCTCGAGGGGGGCGAAGCGCTCGGACTTGAAGGCGAGTTCCTCCTCGCCCTTGTGCGAGGGGTCGGACGGATTGCGGAGTTCCTCGAGCAGCAGCGCGATGGTCGCGGAGTCGGAGCCGCGCAGGGTCTCGCGGCGCAGGCACACCTCACGGATCGTGTAGGTGGCGCCCTTGATGGGGAGCTGGTTGAAAAATTCGACGACCCACTTTGGAAAGCGATCGTCCACGCAGACTACGCGCTGGCCTTTGATCATGGCCGGAAGGTGCGTGCCGCGGGGCGCGGTTCCAAGTTCCAAGTTGCCGTCCGGAGCGCAGCCAGTCGTCATTCGTTGGCGGTTCACGTCGTCGCTTGCCTGCGTGCGCTTCTTCGCGATGCTCCGCGGATGCTCCGTGCTCCCGCATTTCTCGCCGCATTCCTCCTCGCCCTGCTCCCTGCCGCGCAGTCCGCGGAGGAGCGGCTCGTGGTGGACGACGAGGCTTTTGAGGAAATGGCAATCGCCGCGGCGACGGTGCTGCACGACAAGTCGAAGCTCGTCGCGCTGACGAAACTCCGCACGCAGCTCAAGCGCGCGCACTGCGAACTGACGCTGCCCGAGCCGCGCAGGGACAGGCTTTCTCCGCGCGAAGTGTATCGCCTCGTCCGCAGCAGCACCGTGGCCGTCGCGACTTTTTACCACTGCACGAAATGCAAGAAGTGGCACTTCGACAGCGCGTCCGGATTCGTCGCGGCGGATGGCGTGGTGAGCACGAGTGAGCACGTCGTGGATTTCGAGGACGACGGGATGAAGGACGGCTTCCTCATCGTGGTGGATGCGAAGGGCCGCGTGTTTCCAGTCACCGAGGTGCTCGCGTCGAACGCCGACTCGGACACGTGCCTGCTCCGTGTCGCCGGTCTCGACTTGCCGCCACTGCCGCTCAGCCGCACCGCGGAGGTCGGCGACACGGTGTTCTGCCTGAGCCATCCGGATGGCAATCACTGGATGTTCACCGCCGGAATGCTCTCGCGATTTTTCATCAACCGCGACGCCGCGAGCGATGGCGACAAGCCGCCGGCCAAGCCGAAGGTCGCGCCGTCGCTCTACATCAATGTTACCGCCGAATATTCGCCGGGCAGCAGCGGTGCGCCGGTCGTGGATGAGTGCGGGAACGTCGTCGGCCAAGTGCAGAGCATCACGTCGAGCATCGAGGATCAGAAGGGCGACGACGGGAAAAATGTGACGACGAGCTTCGGCATGCCGCTGCGCTCGTGTGTCTCCGCGGAGGAAATCGCGAAGCTCACGCGGCCCGCGGCGAAACGCGCGAAGTGACCCGAGGGATCACTGCGGCGCGGATGCCGGCGTGAGTCTTTTCCCAGCGGCCTTGCGCGCCGCGATGCACGACGCGCACTGGTAAACGCGCGCGGTCAGCGGTTCGCTCGGGAGCAGCGCATTGCCGGTGGAGACGATTTTCTCCGCCCCGAATGGAAATTTCGCGGCAAGCTCGACGTCCGCGGGATCGGCTTTTTCCGGCGTGGTGCTTTCGAAAACGACTGGGATTTCCCGCATCTTCATTTTTTCATGATGCACCGGGCAGACGTCCTCGACTCCGTCCACGAGATTGCGTGGCAGCGGTGACTGGCCAAGCGAATCCTGCGCGGCGAGCCGTTCATTATTGGCACTGTTCCCTGCGCGGTTGGCCCCGGGGGCTCCGTCGTGGCTGCGAGGCGGTTTGTTCGCCGCATCGGTGCCATCCTGGCCGGGCTCGCAGGAGACGAGCAGCAGCGCTGCGAGCGGTGTGAGGATCGTGAGAGGGCGCATCGGGCGGCGGTGTTCCTGGGCAGAAGTGCGCATGGCTGCGTGCGTGGCGCAACGTGTTTTCCGGCAGGCATCGCGGCACCGGGTTCTGCGTCCGTCATTTCAAAAAAGCGCCCCGCGCCGGACGATGCCAGCGCGGGGCGTGAATTTTTTCCAGACTGGATCGCAGTCTCAGATCACCACGGTCTTGCCGGGGATGGCGCGCGGATACATGCCGTCGGGGCCGGGCTTCACGGGCATGTCGGCGTCCCACGCGAGGTTCTCCGGGAAGATCGTCACCTTGCTGTTGAGCGCCTTCTCCATCTCGATTTCCTTGCCGCCGTAGGTCGCGAGGCGTCCGAGGATCGCCGTCATCGTGCTCATCGCGCCGGACTCGGCCTCGTTGTAAGGCGTGTTGTTGCGGATCGCGGCGAAGAGATCGTCGTGCTCCTGCTGGTAGGGATCCTTGTCGCCGTCGCTCTTGTAGCGCCAGTTGTCGCCGCCGGTGACCGTCATCGTGTGGCGGCTCACGTCGCACGAGCCTTTCGTGCCGACGACGTGTTCGCTCACCGAGTTCCAGCAGCCGACGATGTGGCGGCAGAAGCTGGAGAGGCGCGAGCCGTCCGCGTATTCAAACTCGACGGCGTGATGGTCGAAGATTTCGCCGTAGTCCTCGCCCTTGCGGACTTCGCATCCGCCCATGCCCTGCGCCTTCACGGGCCAGCCTTTTTTCACCCAGTTGATCACGTCGAGATTGTGGATGTGCTGCTCGACGATGTGGTCGCCGCAGATCCAGGCGAAGTAATACCAGTTCCGCATCTGGTATTCCATTTCGGTGAGCTTGCGACCGTACTGCTTCTCGAGTTCGGAACGTTTCTTGAGCCACGGCGTATTGCCGTTCCAATAGGCGCGCATCGAGGTGATGTCGCCGATGGCTCCGTCATGGATGCGCTTCATCGTCTCGATGTAGCCCTTCTGGTGATGCCTCTGGAGTCCCACGCCAACCTTCAGTCCTTTTTCCTGCGCGATTTTCGCCGCGGCGAGGACCTTGCGCACGCCGGTGCCGTCCGTCGCGACGGGCTTCTCCATGAAGACATGTTTGCCCTGCCGCACCGCCTCCTCGAACATCATCGGGCGGAATCCGGGAGGTGTGGAGAGAATGACAACATCGGCCTGAGCGATCGCCTTCTTGTAGGCATCGAATCCGATGAAGCGGTTCTCCTTCGCGACCTGTGCGCGTTCGGCGAACTTCGCCTCGAAATTCTTTAGCGCGGAGTCCATGCGATCCTCATGCACGTCCGCCGCGGCGACGAGTTTGATCGGGCCGAGGTTGGTGGTGTTCAGCGCCTGGGCGCACGCGCCGGAACCGCGCCCGCCGCAGCCGACGATGGCGAGCTTGATCTCCTCGCCGCCGCCCGCGCCGAGGGCGAAGCGCGAGGGTGCGAGCGTGCTCGCGAGCGCCGCGCCGCCGAGCGCCGCACTGCCGCGCCTGAGAAAGCTGCGGCGGGAAAATTGATCCGGGGTGATGATTCTGGGTTCCTGATTCATGGTGGGTTGTGGGTTTGCGGTGAAGTGAAGGGGCGTGAGCCTAAAGCACGTGCTTCCGGCTTGGCTACGCCTGAATGACCGGCGCACACGGAATTTCTTTGCGGCACGGTGCAGTGCCGGTGATGGCGATTCGCATTGCGCGTGCGGAGGCATGGGCGGACGCTGGGGCGTGACCTCGCCGAATCTCGCGAAAATTCACATCGGCACCTGCGCATGGGCGCATGACGACTGGCGCGGCGTCTTTTATCCCGAGCATCTCCCGTCTGCGGAGCGACTCGCGTTTTACGCGCGCCGGTTCGATGCGGTGGAGGTGGACTCGACCTTCTACCACATCCCCGCGCCGCACGTCGCCGCGCACTGGGCCGCGGTGACGCCGCCGGGCTTCCGCTTTTTCTGCAAGGTGCCGCGCGAAATCACGCACGACCGGCGGCTGCGCGAGACGCACGAAGTGCTCGCGGCATTCCTGCGCGGCGTGGAGCCGCTCGGCGAGAAGCTCGCGTGCCTGCTCGTGCAGACGCCGCGCTGGCTCGATCCGCGGCGCGACGAGCACGCGCTGCGCGATTTCATCCGCACGCTGCCGCGCGATTTTCGCTGGGCGGTGGAATTCCGCGACTCCGCGTGGCACCTGCCGCGCATCGTGCATCTGCTCGAGCACCACGGTATCGCGTGGGTGTGGAATGATCTCTCGCCGCTCGCGGAGGCGGATGCCGCGGCGTTCGGATTTTTCCCGCAGACCGCGGACTTCGCCGTCGTGCGGCTCATGGGCGACCCGGCGACAAAGTATCGTCCGGACGGGACACGCGCGCATCATTATGCAGGGCCGATGTGGCCGCGCGCGCAGTCGCTGGAAAATTGGGCGGTGAAAATCCGCCTGACGGCTAAAGCGGTCGGCGAGGTTTTCATCTCGGTGAACAACCACTTCGAGGGCTGCGCACCGCACACGATCCGCGACATCGCGCAGAGGCTCGGCAGGCAGGTGGAGCTTCCCAGTGCGGAGGAATTGCATCCCGGCACGGAGCGCGGGCAGTTGGGGCTGTGGCGGGAGTGAGGCGCCCGCCCTCCGGATCCGACGCGAGAATTTGATGCGCCGTGCGGGCGCGCGCGGCTTGCCAATGAGTGCGGATGCGGGGAGATTGTCGGCACGCGATGAAACGCCTTTTCCTCCTGCTGATTCCCGCCGCCGCAATCGCCGCACAGCTCCCGCCGTCGGCGGATCGGCCGGTGGATTTTGTGAAGGACATTCAGCCGTTGCTTGAATCGTCGTGTGTGAAGTGCCACGCGAAGGGGAAGGATCGCGGCGGGCTTTCGATCGAGACGCACGAGGGTTTGCTGAAGGGCGGCGACACCGGCGGAGCGATCGTGCCGGGCAACAGCGCGAAGAGCCTGATGATCGAACTCGTCTCGAGCGACGACTTGGAGATGCTGATGCCTCGTCGAGGCAAGCGCTGGACGCCGGAGCAGGTGGGCTTGCTGCGCGCGTGGATTGACCAAGGCGCGAAGTGGCCACTCGGGCTCACCTTTGCAAAACCCGCGCCGGAAAATCTCGCACCGCGAAAAGTCGAGCTGCCGGCGGGCGATGGAAATCCGGTGGACCGCGTGCTGGCTGCGTACTTCGCGGAGCACGGCGTGAAGCCCGCGGAGCCGGTGCCGGATGCGGCATTCGCGCGGCGCGTTTACCTCGACACCATCGGATTGCTGCCGAGCGCGGAGCAACTCGACACTTTTGAAAAGAACACCGCTGCGGACAAACGCGCGACGCTGGTGCGCTCGCTGCTCGCGGACAAGCGGGGCTACGCGGATCACTGGCTCACTTTTTGGAACGACCTGCTGCGAAATGACTACAAGGGCACGGGCTTCATTGATGGCGGGCGCAAGCAAATCACCGGCTGGCTGCACACGGCGCTGCGCGAGGACAAGCCGTATGATCGCTTCGTCGCGGAACTGGTGAACCCCGGCTATGCGAGCGAGGGCTTCACGAGCGGCATCCTGTGGCGCGGCAATGTGAACGCCTCGATGAAGCCGCCGATGCAGGCGGCGATGAGTGTGTCGCAGGTTTTCCTCGGCGTGAATCTGAAGTGCGCTTCGTGTCACGACAGCTTTGTGAACGACTGGGCGCTCGCCGACTGCTACGGCCTCGCCGCGGTGTACACGGACGAGCAGATGGAACTCGTCCGCTGCGACAAGCCGCAGGGCAAGACGGCGAAGGTGCGCTTTTTGTATCCCGAAATCGGCAGCATCGCCGCGAGTCTCGACCGCCCCGCGCGCACGCAGCGTCTCGCGGAACTGATGCTCAGCCCGAAGAACGGACGCCTCTCGCGCACGGTCGTGAACCGCCTGTGGGCGCGGCTGCTCGGGCGCGGACTCGTGGAGCCGCTCGACGACATGGACAAGCCGGCGTGGAACCGCGACGTGCTCGACTGGCTCGCGGAGGATCTCGTCGCGCACCAGTGGGACCTGAAGCGCACCATCGAGATCATCCTCACGTCCCGCGCGTACTCGCTGCCGAGCGTCGAGGGACCGCGCGATGAAAAGGAGAAGTTCATTTTCAAAGGCCCGCTCACCCGGCGCATGACGGCGGAGCAATTCGGCGATGCCGTGAGTTCGCTTGCGGGCGACTGGGCAAATCTTCCGTCGTCGCTCGAATTTGATTTTGGCGCGGCCGATCTCGAAGGCGGGATCGCGCTGCCGAAATGGATCTGGACCGATGAGCCGCTGGATCTCGGCCCGCGGCGCGAGGCAATTCAAAAGGCGCGCGGGTGGATGGCGTCCGCCACCGGGAATCTCGAAAAGGCCAACCAGCAGGCTGCTGCTGCGAGCAGCGGCGGAGCGGAGGAGATTGCCGCGGCGAACGCAGCGGTCGCGACGGCGATGGAGCGGCTGAAGAGCGCACAGGATCAACTGAGGATCGCCGCCACCGTGAAAGCGGCCGGCGATCCCGGCGTGGTGAAAGTGCGGCCCGCCGATGACCGGCACCGCATCGTTTTTCGCAGGCACTTTTCGCTCGCGCAGCCGGCGGTCAACGCCTGCGCGATGGTCGCGGCGAGCCAGGCATTCGATCTCACGGTGAACGGCAAGATCGCGAAGGCGGCGCTGAACGACAATTTCCGCCTCGGGCGCGCGAAGATCTACGACATCGCTTCGCTGCTGAAGCCGGGCGACAACCTGATCGCGATCTCGGTGATGAGCCATACGGAGAAGGGCATGAACACGACGGAACGCGCGCAGTATCCCGAGTCCACGAACCACCTGAACCGGACGCCGGGCCTGGCCTTCCACACGCGCATCACGCTCGCGGGCCAGCACGCTCCGGTGCAGGTCGGCACGGATGAAAACTGGCGCACATTCCGCGCGCCGGATGGGACGTGGTCCGACGTGAAACTCGATGACAAAAAGTGGCGCGCAGCCGTGCCTTTGCCAGAGGGTGCCGCGGCGGTGGACGAAGGCCCGTCGCTGGAGCCGGTCAAGCGGAAGGACTTCGCCAACATCCCGATCGATCTCGGCCCGATCCTGCGTCCCGCGGTGAGCACTGCGGCACACGCGGGAAAAATCCGCGCGCCACTGCTCGCCGCCGATCCGCTGCAACTCGCGCTGGATCGTCCGAACCGCGAGATCGTCACGCCCGCGCGCATCACTGCCGCGACGACGATCCAGGCGCTCGAACTGACGAACGGCGCGACGCTCGATGCGCGGCTGAAATCCGCTGCAAGAAAACTCCAGCCCGCCGCCGCGCACGATCCCGCCGCGTGGATCGCACAGACGTATCGCACGCTGTTCAGCCGGGAGCCCGCTGCGGATGAAAAGCAGATCGCGCTCGAACTTCTCGGCACCGAGCCGAAGCCCGAGGCCGTCGCCGATTTCCTCTGGGCCATCGTGAACCTGCCGGAATTCCAGCTCATCAACTGACGCCGCCCCGCTTGCCGACAGTTCACTCAGACGCTATCTTTTCGCCATGACCACGACCCTTCAGCAAATGATCGCGGAACCCGAGCCGCTGCTGGCACTCGCGCAGCGTGGCGAGGAAGTCGTGCTCACGAATGACGGCAGGCCGGTGGTGAGACTCACGGGTGTGCCGGCACCCAAGTCAAAGCCATCGCCGGAATCGCTCAAGCGATGGATGGATGAGGCCGCCGCCGCGGCGGCAGCGGGAGCGACCGGCAAGCCTGGCCCGACATCCGATGAAATCATCGCTGAACTTCGTGAGAGCGCCACGCCTCACCGGAAGTCGCCGGAGGAAGTGGTTGCGGAACTTCGTTCTGCGAGGCGTGTGCTCACTGAGGAAGAGATGCAGAGCCGCCGCGAGTGGCTGGAGAGGGTGTCGCGTCACGCGGAGGCGGCGAGCACTGGCAAGGTTGGCGGGCCGACGACCGAGCAGATTATCGAGGAGCTTCGCGAG